>JAITMI010000303.1 GCA_031277435.1 Pseudomonadales bacterium | reverse complement strand
CAACCCCGAAAATCTTTCGACTGAATGCGAAGGCCGGATGGATTTGAAGGATGCCTTGCAAGAAAGCCGTTTGCCCATGCTGGTGGATGTGCACGATTGGGCGCATCTGCCAGAGGAATTTCATCAAAATATCGAGCGGGATTATGTGGTGATTCGCGATGGACTTTTACACCGCCACCCGCCGCGCGCGCCGCCAGCCATCGCCGGCGAACAATAACAATCCCAGCCAGATGGCGGCGAAGCCGAGGGCGAGGTCATTATTGAATGGTTCGTGCAAAATTACTACGCCGATCAAGAGGCTCAGGCTGGGGGAGAGGTATTGCAAGAGGCCGACGACGGATAATGGAACGCGGCGTACGCCGTAGGTGAAGCCGAGCAAGGGGAGGGCGGTGATGGCGCCGCCGCCGATCAAGAGGGCGCTGATGTTCCAGCCCCAGCCGCCGGTGAATTCGCCGCCGTGGCCGGCTTCGGCCCATAGCAGAAAGGCCAGCGCGGGGAGGAACAAATAGAGGCTTTCCAGCGCCAGTCCGCCGATGGCATCGACGGCGACCAGTTTGCGTACCAGGCCGTACAAGGCGAAGGAGAAGGCGAGGCCGAGAGCGATCCAGGGTGGCGCGCCGCTTTGCCAAGTGAGCCAGGCTACGCCCAGCGCGGCGCAGGCGATGGCGAGCCATTGCAGAATGTTGAGGCGTTCGCGCAGGATCACTACGCCCAAGAGCACGTTGAGCAAAGGATTGATGAAATACCCCAGGCTGGTTTGCACCACATGCCCGGCGTTGACCGCCCAGATGTACAGGCCCCAATTGAAGGCGATCAAGAGGCTGCTCAGGGCCAAGGCCGGCGCGGCGTGTTTATGCGCGCGGATTTCGCGCCACCAGCGCAGGCCGCTACGGGGCACCAGCCACAAGAGCAGTAGCAGCGCGCTCCACACGATGCGGTGTGCGATGATCTGCGAGGAAGGCACGATTTTCAGCAAGTGCCAATACAGCGGCACCAAACCCCACGCGATGAAGGCGAAGGTGGCCGCCGCGAGACCTTTGCGATCCAGCGCGGCGTTCATGCTTGCCAGTCCGCGCGTAGCGTCAGCCGTTCGCCGTGCAAAGTGGGTGGCGTCCAGGGCATAAATCAGGCGGGAGCCTTTTTGTTGAATTTTTCGCTGATGCCGGCGATCAGAGTAAAGAACAGCGGAATGAAAAAGGTGGCGATGAAGGTCGCCGCCAGAATGCCGCCGATTACGCCGGTGCCGAGCGCGATACGGCTGGCGGAGCCGGCGCCGCTGCTGAAGGCGAGCGGTAGCGAGCCCATCGTAAACGACAGCGAGGTCATCACGATGGGGCGGAAACGCAAGGCAGCCGCTTCGCGCGCCGCTTGCAATACATCGCGCCCTTCGCGCATACGGATCATGGCGAATTCCACGATCAGGATGGCGTTTTTGGCCGATAGGCCAATAAGTGTTACCAAGCCGATCTGGAAGTAAATATCGTTGCTCAGCCCGCGCAGCCAGGTGAGGGTGATGGCGCCAAATACGGCGAAGGGCACGGCGGTGATCACCGCCAGTGGAATCGACCAGCGCTCGTACAAGGCGGAGAGGATCAAGAAAATCATCAGTACGCCGAGCATGAAGGGTTGCGAGCCAACGTCGGCTACGCTCATTTCCTGATAGGCTGAACCAACCCAGCCCAAGGAATAGCCCGCCCCCAATACGTCGGTGGCGGTTTCTTGCAAGGCGCTTAGCGCCTGGCCCGAGCTGTAGCCGGCGCGCGGTTCGGCCAGGATGTTGGCGGCGGGGAAGCCATTGAAGCGCTGCATCAAATCTGGACCGACCGTTCGTTCTACCTTCACCAGCGAGCTGAGCGGTACCAAGGCGCCGCTTTGCGCGCGCACGAACACTTTGTCGAGCCCTTCGGGGCCGCCGCGGAATTGCGCTTCCGCCTGCATGTTGACGCGAAAGTTGCGCCCCAGCATGGTGAAGTCGTTGACGTAGAAGGTACCGAAAGTGGCCTGCATGGTGGTGAAGATGCTGGTGAGCGGCACGCCGAGCGCGGCGGCTTTTTCGCGGTCCACGTCGAGGCGGTACTGCGGCGTGTTGGCGGAGAAGGTGCTTTGCACGCTGGCGAGTTCGGGCCGTCCTTGCGCGGCGGCGACGAAGGCGTTGACCTTTTCGACCATGGTTTCCACGCTGTCGCCGGCGCGGTTCTGGATATAACCTTCCACGCCGCCGGTCAAACTCATGCCCGAGATCGGCGCCGGGTTGAAGGCCAGCACCAAGCCTTCCTTGATGTCGGCGCCCATGCCCATGATGCCGCCGACCAGGTTGATGGCATTGAGTTCTGGACTTGTCCGTTCGTCCCAATCCTTGAGGCTGATGAAGGACACGCCGCCATTGGACATGTTGGCTTGGGTGAGAATGTCGAAGCCGGCGAAGGTCAGCGCCGAATCCACCGCTTCATGCGCTTCGAGCCTGCGGCCCATTTCGCGCGCTACCGCGTCGGTGCGCGACAGCGCGGTGGCGGGCGGCAGGATGTAAGCGGCGATCAAAAAGCCTTGGTCTTCGGCGGGCACCAAGGAGCTGGGCACGCGGGTGAAAACGCCATAAGTCAGCGCCAAAATAGCGGCTGCCATACCGAAGCCGAGCAGGGCGCGCTTGAGCAGAAAGTTCACGCCGCTCAAGTAACCCTTGGACACTCGTTCAAATAAAGCATTGAACCAGCGTAAGGGCGCGATCGGCGTATGGTGCGTGGGTTCCAGCAAGACGGCGCACAAGGCTGGCGTCAAGGTCAGCGCGACGAAGCCGGAAATCGCCACGGACACCGAAATAGTCACCGCGAACTGGCGGTACATAACCCCGGTAAGGCCGCCGAGGAAGGCCACCGGCAGGAACACCGAGGACAATACCAGCACGATGGCGATGATCGGCCCGGTGACTTCGTGCATGGCCTGGATGGTGGCGTCGATCGGACTTTTCTTTTCCTGCGTCATGATGCGTTCGACGTTTTCGATAACGATGATGGCGTCGTCCACCACGATGCCGATCGCCAGCACCATGCCGAACAAGGTGAGCAGGTTGATGGAAAAACCGAACATCATCATGCCGCCGAAAGTGCCGATGATGGCGACTGGCACGGCCATCAGCGGAATCAAGGTGGCGCGCCAGTTTTGCAGGAACACGTATACCACCAGCACCACCAGCGTCATGGCCTCGAAGAAAGTCTTGACCACTTCGGTGATTGACACGCGCACGAACTTGGTGGTGTCGAAAGGCACGGCGTATTTCACGCCCGCGGGAAATTCCCGCGACAGTTCATCCATGCGCGTCTGGATCGCTTCGGCCACCGCTAGCGCGTTGGCGCCCGGCTGCAAGAAAATCCCGATTGGCGTTGAGGGCTGATCGTTCTGGCTGGCGGTGAAGCTGTAATCTTGCGCGCCCAATTCCACCCGCGCCACGTCCTTCAAGCGCAACATGGCGCCGCCTTCGCTGGAGCGCAAAATGATGTTCTCGAATTCAGCGGGGTCGGCCAAGCGGCCTTGGGTGGAGACTGTGTAGGTGTAGACCTGATCGGAAACGCTCGGTTCGGCGCCGAATTTACCGGCGGCGAATTGCGAGTTTTGCTGGCTGATGGCGGCGGCCACGTCGGTGGTGGTGAGGTTGTATTGCGCCAGTTTGTCCGGGCTCAGCCAGATGCGCATCGAGTAATCTTTTTGCCCGAACAGCGAGGCTTGGCCCACGCCCGGAATACGCTTGATTTCGTCGATGATATTGATGAGCGCGTAATTGCTCAGATAAACGTCGTCATATTCCGGCGTGTCGGAAGACAGAGACAAGACTTGCAGAATCGAGCTCGATTGCTTGAGCACGGTGACGCCCAGACGGCGCACGTCTTCGGGCAGCCGCGCTTCGGCGGTGGCCACCATGTTGTTGACGTTGACCGCGGCCTGGTCAGGGTCGGTGCCAATATCGAAACTGACGTTGATGGTCACCATGCCGGTGGAACTGCTGCTCGAACGCATGTAGATCATGTTTTCGACGCCGTTGACCGCTTGTTCCAAAGGCGCCGCCACGGTTTCCGCCAGCACTTCGGGGCTGGCGCCGGGGTAGATCGCGGTGATGGAAATTTCCGGCGGCACGATATTGGGATATTGCTCGATCGGTAAATTACGCAGCGCGAGCAAACCCGCCAGCACGATAATGACCGACAGTACGGTGGCGAAAATGGGCCGCCGGATGAAGAAACTGGAAATCATCGCGCATTCCTCACGGCTGGGCTGGGGCTTGGACTGGCGTAACCGCCGTTCCAGGCGCGGCCCTGAGCAGGCCATTGCTGATGACGCGCATACCGCTTTGCAGCCCCGCACTCGTCACCCACTCGCTACCTACCGCCATGCCGAGGGTGACTGGCGTGTATTGCACCTGATTTTGCTGATTCACGCTGAGCACGAAGGGGCCTTGCGGGCTTTGCATCACCGCCGCTTGCGGAATCGTAATGACGTTATCGAGCATCAGATCGGTAATGCCCACGCGCACGAACTGGCCGGGCAATACCTGATTGTTGGGGTTGGCGAATACCGCGCGCGCCAATACCGTGCCGGTGGCGCCATCGACGGTGCTGGCGGCGAAGTCGATGCTGCCGCCGGTCAAGGCCACGCTGCCGTCGCCATACAAAAGTTGCGCGTTCAAGGGCGCGCTTTCGAGGCTTTGCGGGCGCAGGCCGCGCAGGGTGACGTATTCACTTTCAGGAATCGAAAACACCGCGTACAAAGGATCGGTGCGCACGATGCTGGTCAATAGCGTCATGCCTTGCGAGGGGCCGACCAGCGAGCCTTCGGACACCGCCTCAATGCTGGTAACGCCGCTGATTGGCGCGCTGACCGTGGCGTAGCTCAAGTTGAGCCGTGCGGCATCGCGCGCGGCGCTCGCTTGCGCGACGGCGGCGTCGGCCAGATCTTTACTGGAACGTAAAGTATCGTAATCACTTTCGCTGATGGCGCCCTTGGGGAACAGCATTTCGCCGCGCTCCCAATCACGCTCGGCGGTGCGCTGGCTGGCCTGCGCTTGTTGCAGTTGCGCGTTGGCGCTGGCGAGCGCGAGGCGGTAAGGTTCCGGGTCGATTTCGAACAATACGTCGCCTTCGCTTACGCTGCTGCCTTCCTGATAGTTGCGGCGCAGCAAAATGCCATCGACGCGCGCGCGCACTTGTACTTCGCGCGAGCCGCTGACGCGGGCCGGATATTGCGGCGCGAATTCAATCGAACGCGACGCCAGCGTGATGACTTCCACCTCTGGCGGCCCCATCGCGCCACCCTGGCCGGGGGCGGCGCTTTGATCTTCGGCGCAACCGGCGAGGGCAAGGCTGAAGCCGAGTAAAGCGATGAGCGGTAATGTGCTGAGCGGTTGGTTGGGCGATTGGTTGAGAGTGCGCATGTTTCCTTGCTCGTAAACGACGATAGGGGATTCGCCGGACCGCGAAATTCAGCGCGAAAACACGGACGGGGCAACCGGGCGGCGAAAGCTGCGCATTGTATACGGTATCGGCGCGCAAGGCGCGCTTGACGGACCCGGATTTACGCCTTTTGGGCCTTGGCGTACACGGAATATTTATGGCAACTTTATTGACCTTGTATATACTGCGCGCCTCAGTACGCGAGGTTCGCTCATGTCATCGCCCCAGGCCGCGCCACGGCGCGGCAGCTTGCTTCTGGCTTTTCTCCTGGTCTACGTGATCTGGGGTTCTACCTACCTGGCGATTCACTATGCCCTCGACACCTTGCCGCCGTTTTTGATGGCGGGTTTACGCTTCATGCTGGCGGGCTCGCTGATGTACGGCTGGCTGAGGCTGCGTGGCGTGCCGCATCCGCCCTGGGCCCAGTGGTGGCGGCTGGCCTTGATCGGGGTGTTCCTGTTTCTCGGCGGCAATGGTTTCGTGGTGTGGGGGCAGCAGTACATCAGTTCCGGTTTGGCGGCGCTCTTGGTAGCGACCTTGCCGCTCTGGCTGATTCCGCTCGATTGGCTATGGGCCGGCGGGCCACGTCCGGGCGCGCTGGCGCTGTGCGGTATCGCGTGCGGCTGTCTTGGCACGGTTATTTTGGTGGATCCGGTAAGCCTTGGCGGCGCCGCCGTGTACCTGCCCGGCGCGGGCATGGTGCTCTTGGCTTCGCTGCTGTGGGCCATCGGCTCGATTTACGCCAAGAAAATCGACAAGCCGCGCTCGATTTTCATGTCCGTGGCCTGCCAGATGCTCGGCGGCGGTTTGTCGCTATGCGTACTTGCCGCCGCGCTGGGGGAATTTTCGCAATTGCAGGTAACGCAAATCAGCCTGCCCTCGCTGGCGGGCTTTTTCTACCTGGTGATTTGCGGCTCGATAGTCGCGAGTTCGGCCTATATGTGGCTGCTGCAAAACGCTTCGGCGGCAAGCGTGTCCACCTATGCCTTCGTCAACCCGGCGATAGCGGTGTTTCTGGGCTGGCTGTTCGCCGATGAAACGCTCGATGCACGCATTCTCAGCGGCGCGGGCATCATTCTGGCGGGCGTGGTGCTGGTGTTGCGGGCGCGGCGCTAAGGGCAATGAAATGTTCCCATTGGGAACAGTGGCGGCAGGCGCCGTCCGTTTGGTGAAATTCAGCGTGAAGCCCTTGATTTCATTCAGCTTGCAAAGAAAACGGGAAGCTATATCATGCCCGCCCATTTCACGTACTTCGGACTAGTCGTTAGCTGTTGGTTGTTGACTCATGAAAGAACCCTCTCGCTCCTCCATCGCGCCTTTAGCCCTGTTGCTTGGTTTTGGCGTGCCA
>JAITMI010000119.1 GCA_031277435.1 Pseudomonadales bacterium | reverse complement strand
ACCACCGGATGCAGCGCCACGGCATTGGCGACCACGCTCGACACCTCGGGCAAAAGCCCGGCGCACAGCGCCATCATGAAACTGGTGGAACCCTGGCAATGAATCACCGCCTTGAGCGTGTCGGCGCCGCTGATCTCACGAATCTTCGCCACCGCCGCCGGATAATCGAACACCGCCGCCTGATCGAGCGTCCACTGGCTCGGCGCAATGTCGATGCTGGCGCGCCAATCGAGCAGCCACACTTCGTGCCCCGCTTGCGTTAATAGCCTGGGCAAAGTCGTATCCGTTGGCGGTTCAAAAATGTGGCTGCGCACCCCGGCGCCATGCACCAGAAGCACCGGCTCGGCATGTAAACGCCGGCTGGGAAGAATGCGCCGCAGAGTCAGCGTCAAGCCGTCATCGGTTACGAAGGAAAACTGCATGTCATCTGTTTTGCGCATCGATTCCCACCAGAGCTGATTTGGCGTTGGATAATACACCGAGGCGCTATTTTTGAAACTCTAAAAAGTGGCCTATCTCCTCCTTATTCAAGGCCGCGCGATGGCTTCGTGGCTGACCAGCGCGGGGTCGATTGCTTGCGGCTGGGTTGGCAAATGTTCACGAAAAAAATCATCAATGCGTGCAAATGCTTGCAACGACACCGCCGGATGCAAGCTGCGTTCGGCATTGTCGAAAAACGCGAAGGAATGCAATTCGCCCGGATAACGCTGTAACTCCATCGCCTTGCCCGCCGCGCGCAAGGCGGGCAGAAACACTTGCGTGTTGAACTCATTGATGTTGGGCGTCTGGTCGCCTTCGATGACCAAAAGCGGGCTCTTGATGCGCGCGATCTTGCTCAGGTCGGGCTTTTGTTCGAGCGGATTGGCGCCGCTGATGCCGACGAAGGGAAACGAAAACGGTTCTTCCACCATGACCGCCGCCACCTCGCGCGCCGCCGCCACTTCCAAACTCAGATAGCCACCGACGCTGGTTCCCCTCACCACCACGCTGGCGGGATCGACATAAGGCAAGGATTTGACGTAATCGATCACCGCCAAGGCATCTTTCACGGCAGGCTGTTCTTCGCTGAAGGGCAGGTTCAGATCGACATCGCGCCGGGTCATCGTCACCACCACATAGCCGGCTTCGAGAAAGCGCGAGGCGTGAATATGCAAGGCGTAGTCGCGCAGCATTTCCGTGGACCAGCGCGGCGCGCCGCCATGAATCAATACCACCGCCGGGAAGGGACCGTTGCCCGGCGGTTTGCGCAAAAACGCTTCTCCTGGCGTGCCATCGCTGGCCAGCGGGGTGATTTCTTGCACGGGAATTGCCGCTTCGCTGATCAGTGGGCGTAACACCGGCTCCGCCTGCGCCCCTTGCGCCGCGGCGCGTTCGAAGCGCGAGGTTTCTATGTAATTGCGCACGGCGGTATTGCCTTCATGGCAGGCGTACTCGTAGATCTCGTAACTATTGTCGAGAAACAGCGGGAATTTGTACGTGTAAGAACCGCGCGCCAGCACTTGCGGATCACTCACCGTCATCTCGAAGTCAATGACGCCCTCCGCGCTGCGGGTGAAACGCTCGGTGATTTTCATGTCATCGCTGAAAGGTTGCAGCGGCCCCGGCGAACCAGGGTTGCCGGCGCTGGTGAGGCCAATCACCAGACCATGACCGAAATTCGTGGTTTCCACCACCAGCGTATTGCCTTCCCAATGGCCGCGGGATTCCCCCAGCCATTGTTTGATGGCGGGATCGAGCGGCGGCGTTGGCGTGGTGGGAATGATGCGCGCCTCGTGCGCCATTTCGAGTGAAATCACCACATAGCCGGGTGTCTGAAAAATACGGATGCCGTTGTTGTAATTGCGCGCCAGCATCGACACCGGCATGCCGCGGGTAATGCAGCGATCCCAGGAGCTGAAATCCTCGATCGCGTCGAACACAGTCTGGGTGGGGTGATAGCTGCCCTTCATCAGTGCTTGCAGTTGCTTGCCGTATGGCGTCAATTCGGGGAACTGGCCATCGGGAGGATCGTAGATCAATGAGGTTTGTGACAGCGCTTGCCCCGCCGCGTCGGCTTGCGGAATCGGCCCTGATTGAAAGCGCTCATCCCGCGCCGCGATGCTCTGGCTGCGTTCTTGCAATTCTTCATCGCTCAGTAAAAAACGCTCGCCGAATTCAGCGGGGCGCACCACCGGCACGCTGATCAGGTGATTGAGCGGCCAGATGCCACGCAGATCCGGTTCGCCCCAGGGCGTCAAAGGCGGCGTGTAATTGTCCGCGGTTTGCGCGCCAGCGTGAGTGGCCAGCATGGCAAGTCCCAGGCCAAGGAGTATTCGCTTCATGTTCAATTCCTCTGTTGCGTGGTTTTTTGTTAGTTTTTTCGTTGCGTTTTTTTACCGCCGTGCCGCGCGCGTAAGCCGCCCGCGAGTATTCGTCTTCACCACGACAAGACAGCGGCCAGGATTCAACCATTGCCGCGCTACATCACGGAACGAAGAAAGCAATAGGGGAAACCGCGCCTTGCGCTTGTCGTGTTTGCGGAAAACGTCACCAGGACATCACTATGCGCTCTCCTTTATCCGTCCTCACCGCCGCCCTGCTCCTGATCGCTTGCCAGGCGCCCGCTGCGGAGCCCGCTACTATTGAGGGGCATCCGAATCTCAATGGGGTATGGCAAGCCATGAATACCGCCAACTGGAATCTGGAAGCGCATTCCGCGCAGGGGCTTGATGCGTTCTGGCAACTCGGCGCCATCGGCGCGATTCCCGCCAGCGCCAGCGTGGTGCGTGAAGGGACCATTCCTTATCTGGAGGCCGCGCGGGAGCAACGTGACGCCAACCGCGCCAATTGGCCCGCCGCCGATCCCGAAGCCAAGTGCTACATGCTCGGCGTGCCGCGCGTTACTTATCAAGGGCTGCCGTTTCAGATCTTTCAAAGCGGCGATGATGACCTGTTGATGGTGTACCCCTTCGCCGCCGCCAACCGGGTGATCTACATGGATGATTATCAGGAACTTCCCATTGATTCCTGGATGGGACGCTCAAGCGCCGTTTGGGAAGGCAATGTATTGGTGGTGACCACCATCAACCAGAACGGCGAATCCTGGCTTGATCGCGCCGGCAATCATGCCAGCAACCAACTGGTGGTGACTGAGCGCTTTCAACTCATGGACACTGATCACTTATGGTACGAAGCCACGCTCGAAGATCCGCAAAGCTACAGTGCACCCTGGACCATCGCCATGCCGCTCTACCGGCGCATGGAACCCGAGGCGCAATTGCTGGAACACAAATGCGTGCCCTTCGCCGAAAAATTGCTATATCAGGATTTGCTTGGCCTGGATCAGTGAATCCGCCAAGCGATGCCGCCATCATTATTCACGGAGTTATTCATGCGAAATCCTCTTATACTCAAGGGCAAGCAGGCAGCCGCGGGACTGCTGCTTGGCTTTGGCTTTCCCGCGCTGGCGCACCATTCCTTTTACGCCGAATTCAATGCCAGCCAGGAAGTAATACTGGATGGAACGGTCAAGGAAATGCGCTGGCAAAATCCGCATTCCTGGCTCGTCATGGACGTGGTGAACGCCCAGGGCGAACACGAGGAATGGCAGGTGGAAGGCGGTTCGCCGAATGTTCTGATCCGTTTGGGTTGGAGCCGCGATTCGCTGCCGGTTGGCACCCGGGTCATCGTGCACGGATTCGCCGCCAAGGATGGTTCCAAACGCGCCAGTTCCAGTCAACTTGAATTCCCTGACGGCCGGATATTAGAAACCGGCGGCAGCCGCAACTGAGGAGCTTATCCATGATTCGTTCATTTCGTCACTCTTGCGCCTTGGCCCTGCTTTGCGCAAGCTGCGCTTCACCTTTGTCGGCCCACGTGCAAAGCCCGGTATTGGGCACTGGCCCTTGGGTATTTCCGACTTTTGAGCAAGATTTTCTCAAGGTCAGCGTGCTCGCCAGAGGTCTCGATCATCCTTTCGGCCTGGTGTTTATTCCAGGCACGGCGAGCGCGGATAATCCGCTTGGCGACATTTTGTTCACAGAACGCAACATCGCGCGGGTACGATTGTTCAGAAACGGCGTCTTGCTGGATGAACCGGTCGCTGACATGCGGGAGGTGTTTTCAATAGAACAATTGTTCGATATTAAACTGCATCCAAATTTTGAACAAAATCATCTGCTTTATTTCACCTATATCAAAACCGCGCCGAATCCGGACGGCAACGGCGGCTATTGGGTGACCACCGTATTGGCGCGCGGCCGTTACGAAGATGGACGCATCACCAACCTTGAGGATGTTTATGAAGCGGATGCCTGGAGCGGCAACATCGGCGGCGCCTCGTCGCGTTTGCACTTTCTTGAGGATGGCACGCTCTTGTTTGGCGTATCGCACCGCATCGACGAAGATGCGCCGCAAGCCTTGGATTCGGACATCGGCAAAATTCTGCGCCTGAACGACGACGGCTCGACGCCCAACGACAACCCCTTCATCGGCACCGAAGGCGCCCGCTCGCAAATTTATGTCTGGGGCATACGTTCGGTGATGGATTTCACCACCCATCCGCATACCGGCAAAATATGGGAAGTGGAAAACGGGCCGCAAGGCGGTGATGAAGTGAACATCCTCGAACCGGCGCGCAACTACGGCTGGCCCATCGCCACCTTTGGCCGCGATTATGATGGCACGCGCTTCACCCCCAGACCGCAACTCGACGACACTGAGCTGCCCTTCATTTTCTGGGTGCCCTCGATCACCGTCTCCAGCTTGCGCTTCTATACGGGCGACGTTTTCCCCAACTGGAAGGACAATCTGTTCGTTACCTCCATGATCGTTGGCCGCATCCCCAATACCGGCCATCTGGAACGTGTAGTTCTCAATGACGATGGCGAACTGCGGCGCGAACAATTGCTCAATCAATTGCATCAGCGCATCCGTTACGTAGTGCAAGGCCCCGATGAATTGATTTATCTCTTGACCGACCACACGGACGGCGCGTTCCTGCGCCTCGAACCTGGCACCGCCGAGGAAGCGGCGCTGTTCGCGAATCAGCCGGTCACCATGGAAGAGGATCTGGCTGGCGAAACGCTGGTGTTCGCCGACGCCGACTGCATCGCCTGCCACCGCACGGAAAAGGTACTCTTGGGGCCGTCCTATCGCGACATCGCCACACGCTATGCCTTGAACGACGCCAATCTTGCGCTCCTGGCGAGCAAGGTGATCGAGG
>JAITMI010000044.1 GCA_031277435.1 Pseudomonadales bacterium | reverse complement strand
CGGGTGGGGATTTCCCCTAACCTGCGGAAGTGTAACGCTTATTGTTGTTGGTGTTGTTTTTCGAATTTGGTGGGCCCACCAGGACTTGAACCTGGGACCAAGAGATTATGAGTCTCCTGCTCTAACCAACTGAGCTATAGGCCCGAAAAGCGTAAATTATCGATCAGTCGTCCAAAAAGCTGCGCAGGTGATCGGAGCGGGTGGGGTGGCGCAGTTTGCGTAGGGCTTTGGCTTCGATCTGGCGGATGCGTTCGCGGGTGACGTCGAATTGTTTGCCGACTTCCTCCAGCGTGTGGTCGGTGTTCATGTCGATGCCGAAACGCATGCGCAGTACCTTGGCTTCGCGCGCGGTGAGGCCGGCGAGCACTTCGCGGGTGGCTTCGCGCAGACCTTCTTCCATTGAGGAATCCACTGGCGAATCGATGCTGCTGTCTTCGATGAAATCGCCCAGGTGGGAATCTTCGTCGTCGCCGATCGGGGTTTCCATCGAGATTGGTTCCTTGGCGATCTTGAGCACTTTGCGGATTTTATCTTCGCTCAGATCCATGCGTTCGCCCAATTCCTCGGGCGTGGGTTCGCGGCCTTTTTCGTGCAGCATCTGGCGGCTGATGCGGTTGAGTTTGTTGATGGTCTCGATCATGTGCACCGGAATGCGGATGGTGCGCGCCTGGTCGGCGATGGAGCGGGTGATGGCTTGGCGAATCCACCAGGTGGCGTAGGTCGAGAATTTGAAGCCGCGGCGGTATTCGAATTTGTCCACCGCTTTCATCAGGCCGATGTTGCCTTCTTGAATCAAATCGAGGAATTGCAGGCCGCGGTTGGTGTATTTTTTGGCGATGGAAATCACCAGACGCAGGTTGGCTTCCACCATGTCTTTTTTGGCGCGGCGGCTTTTGGCTTCGCCGATGGACATGCGGCGGTTGATTTCCTTGATTTCTGGAATGGTGATGCCAGTTTCTTCCTCGATGGCTTCCATCTTGCGTTGCGAGCGCAGGATTTCCACCTTGAACTTGGCCAGGGTGTCGGCGTAAGGCTTGGTTTTGCGCAGGTGGCCGTCGATCCACTTGAGGTTCACTTCGTTGCCGGGGAAGCTCTTGAGGAATACGTTGCGGGGCATTTTGCCGCTCTTGACGCACAGGGTCATGATGTTCTTTTCATGCCGGCGGATACGGTTGAGCGTGAGGCGGATGTGCGCGAGCAGCGGGTCGAAAGTGCGTGGCGACAGTTTGAAGTATTTGAACACTTCGCCCAGTTTTTCCAGCGCGGCTTGCGTTTTGGGGTCGCCGCGGCCTTGTTTTTTCAGCACGCGCTCGGCGGCTTTACAGGCTTTGCGCAGTTCATCGAAGCGCTGTCTGGCGACTTCGGGATCGGGGCCGCTGGCGGTTTCTTCCTCGTCGCTGGTGGAAGCGCCGCCGCCATCGCCGCTGCTTTCTTCTTCTTCGGTTTCGGTCTCGGCGGCCTCGTCACTCGTGGCGCTGGTGTCTTCGACGGTTTCGGCGACTTCGGTTTCGTCGTTGGTGTCGAGGTAGCCTACCAGCACATCGCCCAGGCGCTTGCCTTCCTGTTCCACGGCGTCATATTCGGCCAGCACCATTTCGACGGTGCCGGGGAAACAGGCCATCGCCGCCATCAGTTCGCGCAAGCCTTCTTCGATGCGTTTGGCGATGGCGATTTCGCCGCCGCGGGTGAGCAGTTCCACCGTGCCCATTTCGCGCATGTACATGCGCACCGGGTCGGTAGTGCGGCCGACTTCGTTTTCCAGCGCGGCCAGAGCGGCGGCGGCTTCGGCGGCGGCGAGCTCGTCCGTGGTGGGCGGTTCGCCTTCGATCATCAGTAGCTGATCGGCGTCGGGCGCGGTCTCATAGACCTTGATGCCCATGTCGTCGATCATTTGAATGATGTCTTCGACCTGATCCGGATCGGAAATGGTCTCGGGCAAATGGTCATTCACCTCGGCGAAGGTCAGGTAGTTCTGTTCCTTCCCTTTGGCGATGAGTGCTTTGAGGCTGGATTGCTGGGAACCGGAATCGCTCATGGTATGGCGTTACCTGTTGTTGAGATTTATGGGGGCCGTGGGGTAGCCGCGTATTTTACCGCAAGCGCTGCACTGTGTGCCAGTAAGATGGCTACTACTCAATGCGGGCGCGCGGCTGAATTACAAGACCGCTGAAAAGTGGAAAACCCATGAATTTTCAGTGATTTGATTCTGGATTTACGGTTTCGGGCGGCAGATGGCGCCGGCGCAGGTCTTGCACTAGCGCCTGTTTGCGCAGGTGCTGGCGCCGCGCGTGCAGCATTTGGGCCAGTAAATCCTTGAATTCGTCCTCCATGCCGTCCTCCGGCGTGAGCAGTTCGCGGCCCAATAGCGAGGTGAGCTGAGCGCCGTAGGCGGTGGCGAAGATGCGGCTCATCAGTTCCACCGGGCTGGCGTCAGGGCAGAGGCGGGCGATTTCCGCCACTTTCAGCAAGAGTTCCATGCCCTCGGCGCGGATTTCGGCCAATTCGTCCTCGTGCTGCACGAGGCGCACCAGGGCAGGGCGGCGGATCAGCAGGTTGACGGCCTTGATGCAGGGCGGCATTTCCACCTTGATGCGGCTTTGCATCCCGCGCGCGAAGCTGGTTTGCGGTAGCGCGGGCGGCGGTTCTGGCCGCGGGTCAACTCTGGCGGCGGGCGTGGTTGAGGTGGCCATGCCGGTGAGCTGATCGAGCTGGTCGAATAGCAGTTTGCTGAATACGCCCTTGGGCACTTGCTGCAACAGCGGCAGCGCCAGTTTGGCGAGGCGGGCCTTGCCTTCGAGCGACTCGATGTCGAGGCGGGCGGCGAGGGTGTCGAACAGAAAATCCGCCATGCGGGTGGCGGCCTTGAGGCTGGCCTCGAAGGCGACCTTGCCGATGGCGCGCACCTGGGTGTCCGGATCCTGGCCCTCGGGCAGGAACAAAAAGCGGATGCTACGGCCATCTTCGAGCAAGGGCAGCGCCTGTTGCAGCGCGCGCCAGGCGGCTTCGCGGCCAGCGTTGTCACCGTCGAAACAGAAAATCAGGTCGTTGGTGTATTTGAACAAGGTGCGTAAATGCGTGGCGCTGGTGGCGGTGCCGAGCGTGGCCACCGCGTAATGGATGCCGCTTTGCGCCAGCGCGATTACGTCCATGTAGCCTTCCACCAGCAAGAAGCCTTCGATCTGGCGCAGTTTGCGCCGCGCCTCATAGAGCCCGTAAAGCTCCTCGCCCTTGCGGAACACCGGCGTTTCCGGCGAATTGAGATATTTGGGTTTGTCGTCGCCCAGCACGCGGCCGCCAAAGCCGATCACCCGCCCCTTGAGGTTGCGGATGGGGTACATGATGCGGTCGCGGAAGCGGTCGTAGAGCGGGTTGCGCGCGTTGTCCGGGTTTTCGATCAAGAGGCCCGCCTCCAAGAGATTCTGTTTGTGCTGCGCGTTGTCGCCAAAATTATCCAGCAGATTGCGCCAGCCGGGCGGCGCATAGCCGAGGCCGAAATCGCGCGCGACTTCGCCGCTGAGGCCGCGCTTTTTCAGGTAATCCACCGCGCGCTGTTTTTGCGCGTGCTGGCGCAATTGGCGTTGAAAATAGTGGTTCACTTGTTCCAATAAATCGAGGAGGACGGCGTGATGCGAATGTTCGCGATCCGCCTCCGCGCGCCGGCCCCGCTCCTCGCGCGGCACTTCGATGCCGATCTCGCGCGCCAAGAGTTCCACCGCGGCGGGAAATTCCAGGTTTTCGTAATCCATGACGAAGCCGATGGCATTGCCGCCGGCGCCGCAGCCAAAGCAGTAATAGAACTGCTTTTCTGGCTGCACGGTGAAGGAGGGAGATTTTTCCTGATGGAAGGGGCAGAGCCCGGAGTAATTTTTGCCGGTCTTGCGCAGTTTCACCCGCGCGCTGACCACGTCCACGATATCTACGCGGCCTAAGAGATCGTCGATGAAGCGTTGTGGAATGATCCCGGCCATGGGAACCTCTGAACAAACCCGAGGGCGAGAATAACAGAGAGGCTCGAGCCAGAGGCTCAGGTCTTACGGCGCCAAAGTTTATGACAAAAGTTTATGACAAAAGCTGTTTGACGCGCCCGCTGACCAGCCCCATGTCGGCGCGGCCCAGCAATTGCGGGCGGGCGATGTTCATCACTGCGCCCATGTCCTTCATGCTGGCGGCGCCGCTTTCGCTGATCGCGGCCTTGATGATGGCATCGACCTCGTCGGTGCCCAGCGCCGCCGGCAAAAAGGTTTGAATCACCTCGATTTCGGCCTGCTCCACCGCGGCAAGTTCGGCGCGGCCGCCGGCTTCATATTGCTTGATCGATTCGCGCCGCTGCTTGACCATCTTGTCGAGCAGGCCGATGGCGCGGGCGTCATCCACATCGACGCGCTCATCGACTTCGATCTTCTTGAATTCCGCCAGAATCAAGCGAATGGCGCCCAGGCGCTCTTTTTCGCGCGCCCGCATCGCGTCTTTCATTGCCTCGACGATGCGAGCCTTGATTGGATGGTCTGCCATGAGAGGGCGCTTTGGCGGTTCAGTACCGGGCGGCTCAATAGAGACGCTGGGTACGGCGGTTTTCGCGGGACACTTTCTTCTGATGACGTTTTACGGCGGCGGCGGCCTTGCGCTTGCGCACGGAGGTCGGCTTTTCGTAAAACTCGCGGCGGCGGACTTCGGCCAGCACGCCGGCTTTTTCGCAGGAACGCTTGAAGCGGCGCAGGGCCACGTCGAAGGGCTCATTCTCTTTGATACGCACTACGGGCATAGAGATTCCAGTTCAGTTAATCGATTGATTTGGTTTGTAAATTCTTACGAGTATCCGCTACCGCAATGGGCTGTGGCGGAAACAGGGCTGCGCATTGTAATGGCTCGCTCCGGCAAATGCAAAATAAATGCCCAAGCGGGGCGGGGGCCAGCCTCAGTAGATCAACAGATTCTGGCCAACGTGGACCGTGCCATCGGGCAGCGCATTGCGCTGTTTGATGGCTTCCACGCTCAAGCCGAATCTGTTGGCGATATTGGACAGGGTGTCGCCGGGCCGTACCTCGTAGTTGCGCAAGTTTTGCTGCGCGGTGGCGGCGGGCGCGGGCGCGGCGGGCTCCAGGTGGGTGGAGGTGGCCGAATGGATGGTCAGTTCCGGATCGGGATAGATCACGGTGCCACTTAGCCGGTTGCTTTCCTGAATGCTGACCACCGATACGCCAAAGCTCTTGGCGATGGAGCCGAGCGTGTCGCCGCCGCGCACCTTGTCCATGAATTCGACGGCTTTCTCCGGCAGATATCTGCTTTTAACGAACGCGCATTCGAGATGCGAAATGAAGGTTTCGCGCCGTTCCTGCGCGGACGGTTCCGCCCGCGCGGGCTTTCCCTGGGGAGGGGGTCTTTTCCTGTGTTTTTAAAGAATAATAAATAAACGCGTCGATGTCAAATTACTCTCCGCCGTATATTGGGTCCGCGTCCCGCGCCGCCACGCGGTCCGACCATTCCGAGCTCGCGGTGTAGTAATCGCCGTAGGGGTCATAGAAGCTGTGGGTCATGCGTACCCTGAACGACGAATAC
>JAITMI010000014.1 GCA_031277435.1 Pseudomonadales bacterium | reverse complement strand
GTCAAGCCCCGTGCAAGCACCTGGGTAACAGGGCTCGCGTCCCTTGGGACACAAGATATTGGGAAAGAAAATATGCCACGCACTATATCGAGGGTATTTTGGCGTGACAAGGGGTATTTGCTGTGAATTTGGTGTGGATGAGCGGTGCATTATCTGGGGGTAAGGGTACGCTCCCCCCTGAGGTGACGCAAATCAAGTTTTTACCGCTGGGACAGTCACTTTGGAAGGTTTCTTGCAAGGGGTTTTAGGATGGATGCTGGGCGGTGGCGGGAGCGGTGAGTGGCTGCGAAGGCGGGAGGGAAAGAGGCGGGGGAAAGGTGGGAAAAGTGAGCGTCCCTGGATTGCTTCGCCAAAGTGAGTGTCCCCAGCCAGCCAGAAAAAGTGAGTGTCCCAGGACAAAAAACAGGCCAAGCCTAGGCCCGGCAAACACTAGATATAGTGGTAGGGGTTTTCTGTCTCAGGCCAAAAACAGACGCAGATGCCGGGCGCTCAGGCTCAGGCCCACCGTGCTGCCGAGCGGCAGGGCGGCGAGCGCGTCGTCGTTGCTGGTGAGCGTCAGGCCATTGTCCAGGCGCAAGCTGCTCAGCGTATAAGCGCCGCTGAACTCTTGGCTTTGCAGGCGCGCGAGGTGGCCGCCAGCGGGGCTGTAGTGCAGGTTCCAGGGGCGCAGCAAGACTTGCACCGGGCGTTGCTCGGCGTACCAAAGGGGGTGCGCGGTATCGAGTTCCACTTCGCCCAGCGGGGTTTCAATGCGGGTGGGGCTGAGTAGCCGGGCGCCGAGGAACTGGCCCTGCGACACGAAGGCCGCCACTTCCGGCGACGCCGGCTCATAGAACAATTGCCGCGGGCCGGCCCACTGTAGCAGGCGGCCTTGCGCCATCACGCCGATCACGTCGCTCATGGCGAAGGCTTCGTTTTGATCGTGGGTGACGAGAATCGCGGTGGTGTGGTGCTGGCGCAGAATGTCGCGCACTTCCAGGCTCAAGGCTTGGCGCAGTTCGGTGTCGAGATTCGAAAACGGCTCATCAAGCAACAAAAGCTTGGGCCTGGGCGCCAAGGCCCGCGCCAAGGCCACGCGCTGCTGCTGGCCGCCGGAAAGCTGATGCGGATAAACCTCGGCGTACTCCTGCATACGAATCAATGCCAACAGTTGCTCGCTACGTTCCCGCTGTTCATTTTTGCTCAGCCCATGCAGGCCAAAGACGATATTGGCCCGCACGTTCAAATGCGGAAACAGCGCGTAATCCTGAAACACCATGCCCACTTGGCGCCGCTCCGGCGGCAGGCTGTGCGCGGGCGTACTGAGCGTGGCGCCGGCAAGCTGGATGCTGCCGCTTTGGATCGGTTCGAGCCCGGCGATGGCGCGCAGCGCGGTGGTCTTGCCGCAGCCGCTCGTGCCAAGCAGACAGGCGATGTGGCCCTGTTGCACCTCGAAACTGAGGTCGCGCAGCACTTCTTTGTTGCCGTAGCGGCAACTGATGCCATCAATGCGCAGCCAGTGGCTCATGGTGAATTCAATTACGCAGCAGAAACTCAAGCAGCGCTTTTTGCGCGTGCAGACGATTTTCCGCTTCGTCCCATACCACGGAATTGGGCGCGTCGATCAGCTCCGCGCTCACTTCCTCGCCGCGATGCGCCGGCAGGCAATGCAGAAACAGCGCATCGCTTTGGGCCTGGCTCATCAAGGCGCTGTTCACCTGGTAATCAGCGAAGGCGGCCATGCGCTTTTGCTGCTCGGCTTCCTGGCCCATCGAGGCCCACACGTCGGTGGCGACCAGCGCGGCGTTTTTGACCGCTTTCTCTGGCTTGCGCACGAGGCGAACGCGGCCGCGGTTTTCTTGCAACAGCGAGGCCATCGGCTCATAGCCTTCGGGACAACTGACCACCAGTTCAAAATCAAGCAGGCGCGCGGCGTCGATGAAGGTGTTGCACATGTTGTTGCCATCGCCCACCCAGCACACGGTCTTGCCGCTGATGTCACCGCGATGCTCTTGGTAAGTCTGCAAATCGGCCAGCAATTGGCAGGGGTGGAAATCATCGGTCAGCGCGTTGATTACCGGCACCTTGGAGTATTTGGCCATGCGTTCTATTTTTTCATGCGCGAAGGTGCGCACCATGATCGCGTCGCACATGCTGGCCAAGACCCGCGTGGTATCTTCGACCGGTTCGCCGCGGCCAAGCTGGGTGTCGTTGGGCGACAGAAAAATCGCGGCGCCGCCAAGCTGGATCATCGCGGTTTCAAACGACACTCGGGTGCGGGTGGAGGCTTTCTCGAACACCATCGCCAGCGTGTAATGCTTGAAGAGATCATGCCGCAGGCCATTGTGTTGTTGAATCTTCAGTTCACTAGCGCGCTTGAGCAGGGCTCTGAGTTCCTCGGGGCTGAGATCGATGAGTCTGAGAAAATGTCTAGCGGCCATGACAAAACTCCTGTACCAGCGTAATCACCGTCGCCGCCATGAAATCGGCTTCGGCTTGAGAAAGCACCAAGGGCGGCACCAGGCGGATGGTGTTGCCGACGGTGATGTTGATCAACAAACCCCGTTCACGCGCGCGCGCGCCGAGTTCGCCGCAGTCTTTATCGAGCTCGATGCCAAACATCAGCCCCTTGCCGCGAATTTCGCGGACGCCGGGCGTGGCGCCAAGTTCGCGGCGGAACCGTTCGAGCAAATACGCGCCCAGCCGCGCGGCGTTGCCGAGTAAATCTTCTTGCGCCAAGGCTTTATACACGGCGAGCCCAGCGGCGCAGGCCAGCGGGCTGCCGCCGAAGGTGGAGCCGTGATGGCCAGGCTGAAATACCTGGGCGGCGGGGCCAGCGGCAAGGCAGGCGCCGATGGGGTAACCATTGCCCAGCCCCTTGGCGGTGGCGAGGATGTCGGGGCGCGCATCTTCGTGCTGATAGGCGAACCAGGCGCCGGTGCGGCCATTGCCGGTTTGTATTTCATCGAGCATCAACAGTAAATCATGCTGATCACACAGCTCACGCAAGGCATTGACGTAGCCGGGCGCCGGCATCTTCACGCCGCCTTCGCCTTGAATCGGCTCCACCAGAATCGCGCAGAGTTCAGGCGTTGCCGCAATCGCGGCGCGCACGGCGGCGAGGTCGTTGTAAGGCACGCGCACGAAACCTTCGAGCAGCGGCGTAAACCCTTCCTGATATTTTGGGTTATGCGTGGCGCTGAGCGCGCCGAGCGTGCGTCCGTGGAACGCTCCTTCAGTAACCAGAATCGTTGGCACGCTGAGGCCGCGCGCGTGGCCAACCTTGCGCGCCAGTTTGATCGAGGCTTCAATGGCCTCAGCGCCGGAATTACAAAAGAATACTTGTTCCATATCGCTACGGCGGCAGAGTTCATCGGCAAGCTGTTCTTGCAGCGGAATGCGGTAGACGTTGGAGGTGTGGGTGAGCGTCGCCACCTGCGCTTGCACCGCGGCGATGAACCCAGGATGGCTATGCCCCAGCGCGTTGACCGCCACGCCCGCCATCGCGTCGAGATAACGCTTGCCCGCTTCGTCGATCAGATAACAACCTTCGCCCTTGACGAAGGCGACCGGAGCCCGGCCATAAGTGGCCATCAAGGTGGCGGGAGTGGTCATCGTGCGCATTCCTGTTGTGAAAGGGGATAAGCCTTGCGGTTGGTAAGATGTTGGTCGCGCGGAGGGTGGCGCCGCGCATTTGTCGAACTCCAAAAACGAAAAGGGCAGCCAAGGGCCGCCCGAAGCGGCGGATTTTAGTGGCTCAGGCCACGGAAGAAAAGCCTGGCGCGGCGGCGGCGCTAATCCAGTACAATGCGCGCCTCGCCACATAGCTGCGTGGCCACGGAAATCTCCATGAGCATCGAAGACACCATCAAAGACCAGATCGCCAGCAACTCCATCCTGATCTACATGAAAGGCAACCCCAATCAGCCACAATGCGGTTTCTCCGCCCGCGCCAGCCAGATTCTGATGGCTTGCGGGCAGAAGTTCGCCTACGTGGACATCCTCAGCAATCCCGAAATCCGCGCCAACCTGCCCAAAGTCTCCGAATGGCCGACCTTCCCGCAATTGTTTGTGGACGGCGAATTGGTCGGCGGCTGCGACATCATGACCGAGATGTTCGAATCCGGCGAACTCAAAACCCTGCTGGACGCCTCCGCTGCCAAGCGCGAACAGGCGCAGCAAGCCTGAGTGAGCCATCGCGGCGCATGAAAAACCCAGCCTCGCGCTGGGTTTTTTGTGGCTCACACCATCAGCACCGTGCCGCCATAACGCGCCAGCATGGCGTCGTGCGTCAAGAGACGCAGTGGTTCAAACTCGGCCTGCGCCAGTAAAAGACGGTCGAAGGGGTCGGTATGATGCGCCGGCAATTGCGCGACGGCTGCCGCATGTTCGGGTGCGATGGCTAAAAGCCGATAGCCGGATTCGCGGAAATAGCGCAGCGCATCCGCACCAGACACTGGCATGTCACCGCGCCCAAGGCTGTGCTTGATGGCAATCTCCCAGATGCTCGCGGCGCTGATCCACACCGTTGCTTGCGGATTTTCGATCAGCTCGCGCGCCGCTTGCGACAATCGTGGGCTGTCGCTGATCGCCCACAAGGCTACATGTGTGTCGAGCAGCAGGTTCACGCCTGTTCACCGAGGAACAGGCGCGCCACTTCGGCATTGTGCGCATCGATGTCGTCCGGCACCTTGAACTTACCCTTGGCGACACCGATGCGCTTGCCCGCTGGCGCCACGCCCACCGGCACCAGTTTGGCGGCGGGGCGACCGTTGCGGGTGATCAGTATCTCGCGCTCGCGCCCCTCTTCTATGGCTTGCACCAGGCGGGATAGTGAGGACTTGGCTTGTAGCATGTTGACTGATGTCATGAT
>JAITMI010000372.1 GCA_031277435.1 Pseudomonadales bacterium | reverse complement strand
GCGCATCGCCGCGCGCAATCCTTCGTCAAATTCCGGCGCCACCGGCGTGGCGCTGTCCAGCAATTGGAGCGACAGCCACTGCGCGGCGAAGTTGTTCACCAGCGCCTCCGATTTGGGGTCGTTCAACATGCGCGTTACTTGAGATCGCAATACCTCGGGCTCCGACAAGCGGCGCTCTGCCGCCAGCGTCAACAGTTCGTCATCCGGGATACTGCTCCACAAAAAGAATGACAGACGCGAGGCCAGATCGAAGTCATCGACGCGGAATGCCTCGCCAACGGGCAGGTCGGCCGGCTCCTCCTCGAAACGGTAAATGAATTTTGGGTCAACAAGTAGGCGAGCAACTACATATTGAATGCCGGTATCAAAATCAACGGCGCGCCCCTTGGCGAAAAACGCCATCAATACATCAAGCGAGTCCGCATCGACTGGCCGCCGGTAGGCGCGCAGCGCCAGATTTTCGGCGATTTCACGCGCGCAGGGCATTTCTTCCGCCAACTCCAGCGGCTGACAGGTGAAAATACGGCGGCGGCTGGCCGTATCGCCCGGCCCCTTGGCTTGCACCGGGCCGGTAATGCTGAGCGCCGTCACGCGGGTATTGGCGAAAAAACCCGCATAAGTGCCATCCACGCCATAGCCCTGCTGTTGCCGCACGAAAGCGGCGGCAAGCGTATGCGGGCCCGCGCTCACCGGCACCTTGACGCTGCCGGCCTGCCCCGGCGGGAAGAGATGCACGCGCTCACCATCGAGCAAAATTTCGATTTGATCCTTGAGCCCTACCGGCGTTCGCATGAATGAGGCAGGGCCGCTGCGGCTCACGCTGATATCATAATCCCCATCCAAGGGGAACACATGTTCAGCAACTACGCCGCCGCGAGTACCCAGCGGCAGACCTTCAAGCCGGATGGATTGGGTGGGATCGGCGGCGCGATACTCGGTGATGGTGGATGAAATCGAGGCATCGCCGACCGCCAGCCGGCTGATCTTACCAGCGGCGGAAATATAGGCTTGAACCAAGGCGGGCGATACCACGAGCCCGTCGGCGATATTGTCGAAACCCTCGATGGAATCATCAGCCGGCAAGAGTTCGCGCGCTTCAATGGGCAAAGACAATAAGTCACGTATGGCATTCTGATACTCGCGCGCATTCAGCCGGTGCAAGGCTGGCGTGCCGGGGTTCGGCGCCAGTTGCGCGGCTTGCGCCAAATCCTGCTTGATCGCCGTCAGAAAATCCGTCAGTTCCGCATGGGGCGGCTGCTCCTGGCCGGGCGGCGGCATCATGCCGACGGCGGCTTTTTTGAGCACTTGTTCCCAAATCACCTCATTGCCGGCCACCGCTTCGATTGGCAGCAAGTCGAAAGCCAGGCCGCCGGCATAATCGTCAAGATTGTGGCACTGTAGACAATAGCGCTGAATGAACTCTGGCCGCTCAAGCGCCGCTTCCGCGCCGCGCAAGTGCATCGCGCTCAACAGCAAGCTGGCCGGAACGATAAGTCTGGGTAGCATTCGATTCATTGTATTCACCCCGCCGCCTTATTCCGCGCCAAGCTGGCGTAACAGCGTGACGGTTTCCGGTTTGGGCTGCGCCCCCAGATCGCCCAGAAAAACGCCTTGCGCCCACTGTAATGGCGTGCGGCCTTCGGCATCCTGGATGTCGAGCCTGGCGCCGTGCGCCACCAGCACTTCGATGATGTCGTTCGAACCGCGGTTGGCGGCGCCCAATAGCGCGGTAAGCCCCATGGAGTTGCTGGCATTCACGTCCAGCCCCAGTTCGATGCACAAGTTGACGGCCTCAAGCAGCGCGGCGGCGGACACTGAATAACTTTGTGTTTCCCGCCAGTTGAGACCAGCGGCGGCCATCAGCGCGGAAGTGCCGCCATAAGTGGTGATGAAGGGGTCGGCGCCATGCTCCAGCAAGAGCCGCATGGCTTCCACGTCGCCGGAAAACGCGGCGCGCACGAACGGCGTCTGGCCGGTCATGTCTACCCAGGTGATGTCATTGCGAGCGTGAATCCAGCGGCGCGAAGGCGGATATTCCCTGGTGCGGGCATTGACCTTGGCGCCAGCTTGTAACAAGCGTTCAATCACGGGGAAAAGCTTTTCGCGCGCCACGCCGTTATGCACGGGGTTGGGATCGTCATTGTTGTTCATGTCCAGATTGCGGTATTCCACGGCGGCGAATAAGGGCGTGCGGCCATAAAAATCGGCCACATTCACCTGGGCGCCGTGGTCGAGAAAAAACTGCGCCACCTCCACTTGGCCATTGAGCAGCGCCATCAGCAAAGGCGTGATTTCATTAGCTTCCGTTTGTTCCAGATCGGCGCCGGCGGCAAGCAGCGCTTGCGCAACTTCAAGCCTGCCGTCGCGGGCGGCATACAATAGTGGCGTCATGCCGCCATCGATCTCGGGGCGCTCGCCGCGATCCGGTACGCCACCGCGATTGATGCCCACGCCTTCCGAGCCGCAGCCGCCCTTGCAGGGAATGATGAACGGTTGTTCCGGGCCTATACGAGTGCGCTGATTGACGCGCGCCCCCAGGCGCGTCAACCGCGTCACCACCTCAGGATGATTCTCCAAGGCCGCCAGCATCAGCGCCGACAGTCCATAGTGCGGCTCCACATAACCGGCGAGCGCGCCATGCTCGAGCAACAAATCCACCACTTCCACCACGCCGGTGCGCGCGGCGGTCATCAATACCGATTCATGCGCGGCGTCCAGCACGTTGGGATTCGCTCCGGCCTGTAACAAGGCCGCCGCCACCGCCGCGTCACCGTTCAAGGCGGCCAGCGACAGTGGAGTGGTGCCATAGCGGTCGCTCGCGTTGGCGTCGGCGCCGGCCGCCAGCAAAGTATTCACCGCCGCCAGATGCCCGCCCAGCACGGCCCAGTGCAGCGCGCTGGTACCATCGGGCTGACGCGCATCGACCGCAAGGTCTTGTTCCAGAATCGTCACGAGCACGGCGTTATTGCCGCTGCGCGCCGCCGCCCATAATTCGCTCTCGGTGACGGCGGCGGCTTTCATGCTGAGCAGTAGCGGAATTGCCGCGCATATCATTCGTGAAATCGTCAACATGTCGCACCCCGCAAGGCCGTGTATTTCAAGGATTCAGATTTTGAACGCATTGTTTCTGCCACAACGCCATAGCCGTGAGCAGTGGCTCCGCGATGTTTTTGCTATTACTGTTCATAAAATTATTCCCCTTCAAAAATCCAGTTTTGGCCGTCGTAAATGCGCCGGGGCATTCAGCTACGGCGGCAATAATAAGGTTTGAATCAGCTCGGCGCCTTCCGTATGGCCTTCGTGCCGCGCGGATTCCAAGGGCGTCCAGTTGTCTTGCGGGCCTGGTTCAGGAAATTTCACCGGCACTTTGTAGGTATAGGAGCCGCCCGGCAAGAGGCGATCCGGGGTGAGCGCCACGGCATCCAGCGGCACGCCTTGCGCGTGCAAATAACGCAGAGTTTCACTCCAGCCCATTTCCGCCGCGCCATGCGCCGCGGTGAAACCGCGCTTGTCGCGCGCCAGAATATCGGCGCCAAACGACTGCAACAGTTTGACCGTCGCCACCGCTTGCGCGTCGGTCTTGAAGGCGCCGCGCGAAGGATACTCGGCGAAATTACCCAATATGTGCCCTACGCCAGCGGCGGCCAGAATCGGCGTAATGCCCCAAATCTGATTGGGCAGGTTCACGTTGGCGCCATATTCCACCAGCAGTTTGATCGCCGCGTCGTCACTCGATTTCGCCGCGCGGTGCAAGGCGGTGGCGCCGGCGCTCAACACGTAAGCATCGGTGCTGCCTTCAAGCTGGCCGCGATCACCAGTACCGCCGCGCGCTGGCGGTTCGTTCTTGAGACGGATATTCGGATCGGCGCCGCGTTCCAGCAGCATTCGCGCCAGATCAAGGCCACTCAAGCTATCCGTAGACGGCAAATCTGGCCGCGAACCCTGCGGCAAGGTGTTCAGATCAATGGCGGCATACAAGGGCGTGCGCCCCCACCAGTCCCAGCGATTCACGTCGGCGCCGGCTTCGATCAACAGCGCCGCCGTATCGAAATTCATGTTCAATAACGCCAGGATCAGCGGCGTAATACCCCAAGGATCCGTCTTGTCGATGTCCGCGCCCGCCGCCAATAAGACCTCCGCGCAATCACGGCAACCTTCACGCGCGGCGTAGAGCAAGGCGGTGAAGCCGCCGCTGTACAGCGTCTTGATGCGCGGTTCCGCCGTTACTATGCGCGGCCAGTCACGAAAGGCGCTCGTGGCATCCACCTCGGCGCCGGCTTCCAGCAAGAGGCGCAGCATGTCTGGATGCCGGTGCGCCGCCGCCCACATCAACGCGGTTTGTCCGGCCAGATTTTCCGCGGCATTGACCTCCGCGCCATGCGTCAGCAACAGACGCGCGGCCTCGACGCCGCCAGCGCGTGCAACTACCATCAAGGCCGTTTCGTTGTCGGCATTGCGGGCATTGGCATCGGCGCCCGCGGTCAATAATGCCTGGATGATACCGGCATTGGCATTGACCGCCGCGGTGGATAAGGGCGTGGCGCCGTAATCGTTGCGCGCATTCACGTCCGCGCCGTGTTCAATCAATAAATTTACCAGCGCCAGATCGCCCTGATAAACCGCCCAATGCAAGGCGCTGGTGCCATCGACGGAGCGCTCATTGACGTCGCTGCCCTGCGCCACTGCTTCGCGCGCGGCGGCGCCCTGCCCCGCTTCGAGCAACTGTGGCAATTGCGCCGCTACGCCAAACGAATACAACGATGCCACCGCCGCGATCAGGCATGACCAATGCGTTTTCATCTTACACTTCCGCCAAAATACCGGTGCTATTGCCCAGCGCCTCCACCTCGACGCCGCCGCGTTGCAACAAGGTCAACATGAGATTCGCCAAGGGCGTATCAGCCGGATACGCCAGATGCTGGCCGCCCTTTATTTTGCCGTAACCATGACCGAACACCGCCGATGGCAAGGGGCTGGCGTCATGCAGATCGGAATTGCTCATGTTGCTGCCATAGAGCAGGATCGAATGATCCAATAACGAACCATCGCCATCGGGAATGGCGGCCAATTTTTCCAAAAAACGCGCGAATAATTGTGAATGATAAGTCTGTATTTTGGCCAAGCGCTCGATTTTGTCCGGATTGTTCTGATGATGCGATACTGGATGGAAGGCGTCGGAGACGCCAATCTGGTTGTAGGTCAACATGCTGACTTCGGCGGCCATCATCAGGGTTGATACCCTGGTCAAATTCGCCTGCCAGGCGATGGCCAAGAGATCAAACATCAAATTGATGTGATCCTCGAAATTGGGCGGCACTCGCGTGGGGGCTTGCGGCAGGTCAAGATCGGAGAAATCCTGATCGCTGATTTTTTGCACCTGACGTTCTATTTCTCTGACGGAATAGAGATAGTCATCCAGCAATACGCGATCCGCCGCGCCGAGGGATTTTTGCAAGGTTTGCGCATTGGCGGAAGCGAAATCCAGCAGACTGCGCGATTTGTCGGCGATCAGTTCGCGCTCCGCCTGATTGTCACCCTCGCCGAACAGCCGGTAAAACAGCTTGCGCGGATTATGTTCCATCGGCAAGGGCTGATTGCGCGACTGGAAGGCAATCGAGGCATTGAAGCCGCAGCCGAAATCGGGATCGCACGCACCGCTGGAGCGTTTGACCTCGACGCAGTATTCCAGGGACGGGAACGGGGTGTCCGCGCCTAAGCGCCGCGCCGCTATCTGGTCCGCGCTGATGCCCAAACGAGATGGATCACCCGCTTCGGAGGGATGCGCGCAGCTCAGCCAGGTGCCGGGCGTGATCTGATGCACGGCGCCGCCTTCCGCCGCCTTGTTGCGCAAACCGCTCACCAGAGTCATCCGCGCCTTGAAGGCTTCGAACGGTTGGAGAATTTGCGGCAGTTCGAAATCGGCCCCCGTGGTGCGCGGCAGCCAGCGATCCATCACGGCGCCGTGCGGAAAATACACGAAACCAAAACGCGGCGTGGGCGCGGCGGCGGTCTGCGCCAGCGCCGTTCCCGCGGGAATCATGGCGTCCAGCAAAGGTAAAGCGATACTGGCGCCCACGCCACGCAGAAGCGTCCGCCGCGGCAAATGTTTTTTCGTCATGAACATAAGGCTGCTCCCGTTA
>JAITMI010000323.1 GCA_031277435.1 Pseudomonadales bacterium | reverse complement strand
CGGAACCCGATGATTCTCAAACCTGGGTGGATTTCGTCGTGGCGCGTTCCTCGATGGGGAAAGGTTTGCAGGCCATCGCAATAATCGACAACTGCATCCACGAAGCGTGCCGCTGATGCGGGTGATCCTGCACGGGTAATGTATTGTTCAATCTCTCGTAGTTGCCGTTGTGCTCGAATACTGAAATTAACGTGGAAGCTCAAGGCTCGGCCCGCTTCTTCCGCTCGTCAGCCAAATACTGGCGCACCTGACTGACGCTGAGCGCGGAACCAGGATCCGCGTCTAGCTCGTTGCAGGCCGCGACAACATCCGTGCGCAGCCAGCGTTCAAGGCCACGATCGCGCTCTCGCAAAAACTCCAGGCCATCGACGATGACTTCGCTGTCGTTGGCGTACTCGCCGGAGGCGACTTTTTCCCGCACCATTGCCGCCATTTCATTGGGTAGCGTGATGTTCAGTTGCTGGGTGTTGGGCATATCCGGATCTCGTTGTTCTGTGTAGCGGGGTAACTGTTTTTGGCTTGTTCCAGTGATCGAACTTGTTGGCTTGGTCCAGATACCCATGTTCCTTAATAGTTTGCGCCTATTCCGCCCAAAATCAAAGCCGGGGAGGGCGGTGGTTTAGGGTTAGGTCAGGTGGGTTGGTTAATCGCCGGCATCGTCCCGCGATCTTAGCTGTTTTAGGCTCAAATCTTGGTGTCGCGGTAACAAATATGTTACCGTCAGACCCATGCCTTATATCATTGAATATTACAGCGACGCGGTGCAGGACAAGGTTATGGCGCTGCCGAAAACCATGTTGGCGCGCTACTTCAGTCTGACTGATCGCATGGAGGTTAATGGCCCCAATTTAGGCAGGCCACATACCGAATCGTTTGGAGATGATTTGTGTGAGTTGCGGATAAAAGGGGCCGAAGGTATCGCGCGCGTGTTCTTTTGTTCATTGATTGGGCGACGGATCATGGTGCTGCACGTTTTTATAAAGAAAAGTGAAAAAACGCCTCTCAAAGAGAGACGAATTGCTGAAGCCCGTTTGAAGGAGGTAAAAAATGCTGACGCACAAAGAGTTAAAAGCCAAGGCACTGGCCAACCCCGGCGTCCGCGCTGAATACGAACGCATTGAGCGCGAGGAAATGCCCATGCTCGACGCGATCCTGAAAGCGCGAGCTGAGGCTGGACTGAGTCAGGCGGAAGTGGCCAAGCGTATGGGCACGCACGCGCCCGCCGTGGCGAGGCTGGAAAATGCTCTGGTAACTGGTAGACCATCTCCCTCGCTGGCAACATTGAAGCGGTACGCAACCGCGTTGGGTAAGCGCGTGGAAGTGAGGTTTATCTGATCGGCATCAGGGGTTTGACGCGCCCTTGGTCATCGCGCAGACCCGCTTCGCAGTCCTGGCCCCATAGTAGATGCCGAGGATCTTGACGGTATCGTCCGTCACATCGGCGCCCCTGCCTGAGAATCCCCGCCAAGGAGGCACTAAGGTATACTGCGCCCCTTTTTTGCCGGGGCGCTCTATGCCGTGCCGGCGCTGCCTCCTCGGAGTTTTCCTCATGACAGCGGATTCCCTCGGCGACGACATCAGCCGCCGGCGCACTTTCGCCATCATTTCCCACCCGGACGCCGGTAAGACCACCATTACCGAAAAGCTGCTGTTGTATGGTCGCGTCATTCAGAAAGCCGGCACGGTGAAGGGCAAGAAGTCCGATCGCCACGTCACCTCCGACTGGATGACGATGGAGCAGGAGCGCGGCATTTCCATCACCTCGTCGGTGATGCAATTTCCCTATCGCGATTGCGTGGTGAACTTGCTCGATACGCCCGGTCACGAGGATTTTTCCGAAGACACCTACCGCACGCTCACCGCGGTGGATTCGGTATTGATGGTGATCGACGGCGCCAAGGGCGTGGAAGAACGCACGATCAAATTGATGGAAGTGTGCCGCCTGCGCGATACGCCGATTCTCACTTTCATCAACAAACTCGACCGCGACATCCGTAGCGGCATTGAGCTATTGGACGAAATCGAAAACATCCTGAAAATCCAGTGCGCGCCGATCTACTGGCCGCTGGGCATGGGCAAGGAATTCAAGGGCATTTACAACCTGTACAGCGATACCGTGCACGTTTACGAACACGACTATGCGGATGAAATTCGCCTGGTGAAAAAAATCCAAGGGCTCAATAGCGACGAAGCCACGCGCTACCTTGGCACCTATGCCGACGATTTCCGTCTGGAAATTGAACTCGTGCGCGGCGCCAGCCACACGTTTGATCATGCGGCGTATCTCGCCGGCAAACAAACACCGGTATTTTTTGGCACCGCGCTCGGTAATTTCGGCGTGCAGGAAATGCTCGATGATTTCGTGCAATGGGCGCCCGCGCCACAGCCGCGCGCTACTCGCACGCGCATGGTGCAGCCTTTGGAGCCGGTGTTCAGCGGTTTCGTGTTCAAAATTCAGGCCAATATGGACCCCAAGCACCGCGACCGCATCGCCTTCATGCGCATTTGTTCCGGCGCTTACGAACAAGGCATGAAGATGCACCATGTGCGTCTGGGCAAGGACGTGCGCGTGAGCGACGCGGTGACCTTCATCGCCGGTGATCGCGCGCAAGCCGAATATGCCGTGGCCGGCGACATCGTAGGCTTGCACAACCACGGTACCATTCAGATCGGCGATGCCTTTACCGATGGCGAAGATTTACATTTCACCGGCATTCCACATTTCGCGCCGGAATTGTTTCGCCGTATCCGTTTGAAGGATCCGCTGCGGCTCAAGCAATTGCAGAAGGGTTTGACGCAGTTGTCCGAAGAAGGTTCGACGCAAGTTTTCATGCCGGAAAAAAATAACGATCTTATCGTTGGCGCGGTGGGTGTGTTGCAGTTCGAAGTAGTCGCATTCCGCCTTAAAGATGAATACGGCGTGGACTGCATTTACGAGCCGGTAAACGTGCACACCGCGCGCTGGGTGGCGGGCGAGCCGGCGAAACTCGAAGAATTCAAACGCAAAGCGCACGACAACATCGCCATCGACGGCGGCGGCCATCTCACCTATCTCGCGCCCACCCGCGTCAACCTCAGCCTCACGGAGGAACGCTGGCCGGAGTTGACGTTCTTTTCGACGCGCGAGCATTGAACGGCGCGAAGCTACGGCCTGACCGTAGCCGGTTTGGCCGAAGCCTTGGGCGTGTCCCGGCAGAGCATCAACGAGCTATTGCGCGAGCGCCGCGCCTTGAGCCCGGAGATGGCGCTGCGTCTGGCGCGCTTGTTTGGTAATACGCCGCAGTTCTGGCTCAACGCGCAACAGGCCGTCGATTTGTGGACGGCGATGGGCGCCTTGAAGAGGGAAGTGGCGCGGATCAAACTGCTATACGTGGGGTGAACGATCTTGCAATCCGTTGCGCCGTCTTTCAGCGTCGAGCAATCAGCCGGAAGAAGAATCAGGCGGCGGCAAAAACTGATAGCCCATCCCATACACGGAGCTGATCGTTTCCCATTCGCCAAATAACGGCTTGAGTTTGCGCCGCAATTTTTTTACGTGGCCGTCTACCGTGCGATCGTGGACGACGCGGTTGTCGGGGTAGAGATTGCTTATCAGATATTCGCGCGAGTAGATATGCCCAGGATTCTGTAACAGGATTTTGATGAGCTGAAATTCAATGCCGGTTACTTGCACGCTATTGCCGTTGAAGCTGATTTGCAGGCGCCCTTGATTCAATAGCACTTGCGCGGCGGCGCCGGTCGCTGGAGGACCATGCCGGCGCAGCGCCGCCTTCACGCGCGCCACCACTTCGCGCGGGCTGAGCGGTTTGCACATATAGTCGTCCGCGCCCAATTCCAGCCCGAGTATGCGTTCTTCCTCGCCAACCTTGGCCGTGATAATAATGATGGGCATCAGATGCCCCGCCGCGCGCAGATCCGCGCACACTTTTTCACCGGGCACCGCTGGCAGCATGAGATCCAGCAAGATGAGATCAGCGCCGTGCCGCGCCAGCCAAGGCAGCACGAGATCGCCTCGGCTGAG
>JAITMI010000298.1 GCA_031277435.1 Pseudomonadales bacterium | reverse complement strand
CATTGTTTTGTACCGCCCAGTGCAGGGCGGTGGCGCCGTCAACCTGCGGTTCATCGGCGGTGGCGCCTTGCTGCAAGAGGGCGCGCACGGCGTTGATGTCGCCGTGCTGAGCGGCGTCGGCCAGGGGGCCGGCCTGTGCTTGCAGTGGCAATGAAAGTGCCAGCAGCAGCGCCAGGGAAAGGCGGCGTGGGCGCGCAGCATTGCTCAGGCGCGTGACATTGGCTAGAAAAGTGTGCATCTTCAACCCCTCATTGTGATGGATGGCGCGAGCGAAACCGGCGCCGTTGCTGTAGTTTGTGCTGTAGTTTGGCCGCGGATTGTTGTTCTCTGGCGGCTTATGAACAGGCGAGTTTTACCACAAAAGCACGGAATCGGGATGCCGCCGCGTCGCGTCAGCGTCTCAAAAATGCCATTTTTCCTGGCCGCCGCGCCGCGAAAAAACGCCGCATCCAGCGAAATCACACGGGAAAATACGCTTCAAACCGCGCATCGCCCGCCCAGGGAACAAACCGGGCTAAGTAAAAAAGTACAAGGAATAGGATAAAAAGTGCAAAGAGAAACTGCGGCGTAGGGCGTAAAGTCGATCAAGACCAAAAATTAGCTCCGCTTTGAGGGGAAACATGACTGAGATTGTGAGTAAGGCATTCAGCAGAACAGCGCTCAACGGCGCGCTATTGGCGGCCCTGGCATTTGCCAGCGCCACGGTATCCGCGCAAACCTCACCCGACGCCACCTACCGCGGCATGGTGAGCCAATACTGCGGCGAGTGCCATAACTTCGAGGACTTCGCCGGCGGCCTGGACATCGACGGCATCGTCGATCAGCCCTTCGCCGAGCACGCGGCGGAATGGGAGCGGGTCATCCGCCGTATGCGCGCTGGCGTGATGCCGCCGCCTGGCCGCGAACGCCCGGCGCGCCCCGAGTACCTGGCCATGACCGAATGGCTGGAAGCACAGCTCGACGCCAGCGCCATACCCAACCCCGGCAGCGTCATGCTGCACCGCCTCAACCGCACCGAATACGCCAACGCCATCCGCGACATGCTGGGCATCCAGATCGACGTCTCCACGCTGTTGCCCGCCGACACCTCGGCACGCGGCTTCGACAACATCGCCGGCTCCTTGACCATCTCCCCCACGCTGCTCGAAGCCTACGCCAACGCCGCCGCGCGCGTCTCACGCATGGCGGTGGGTTTCTGGCGCAGCCCAACGGAAATGTCCTACATGGCGCCCGCCGACGCCTCGCAAAACTACCAGCTTCCGGGGATGCCGCTGGGCACCCGCGGCGGCATGGAAGTGGAACATAACTTCGTGTCGGACGGCATGTACACCTTCCACATCCAGAACTTCGGCGTCGGCGCCTTCACGCCGGGCGAACAACTGGAAATCAGCATCGACGGCGAACGCGTGCACATCTTCGACTACGCTGGCGTCGGCCTCAACACCGGCATGGGCGGCGACCGCGACGGCGCCCTGGAAGTCACGCTGCCGGTCAAAGCCGGCACGCACCTGGTGGGCGCCACCTTCATCGCCACCAACTACCGCCCCGGCCTGGGCATGATCCGCGAATACGACCGCAAGTCGATCGAAAACGAGAAAATGCCGCAAGTGCAATACCCGCCGGTAATCGGCCTGTTCAAAATCATCGGCCCCTTCGAACCGCAGCGGCAGCAGGATTCAGTGAGCATGCAAAAAGTGTTCACCTGCCGCCCCGCCAGCAGCGACGAATTTGAATCCTGCGCGCAAAGCATCCTGACCTCGCTCGCCACCCAAGCCTACCGCCGCCCGGCGACCGAAGCCGACGTAGCGGTATTGATGGACTTCTTCCGCGAAGGCGCCAGCTCCGGCGTGTTCGAGGACGGCATCGAACTCGGCCTGCGCCGCCTCTTGGCCGACCCGGAATTTCTGGTGCGGGTAGAGCGTGAACCTGAGAACGTCGCGGTGGGCGAAAGCTACCGCATCTCCGATCTGGAACTGGCCTCGCGTTTGTCGTTCTTCCTCTGGAGCAGCATCCCCGATGAAACGCTCTTGGACCTCGCCGTCCAAAACCGCCTGCACGAGCCCGAGGTACTGGAAGCGCAAGTCAAGCGAATGCTTGACGACCCGCGCTCCGAATCGCTGATCACCAACTTCGGCGATCAGTATTTCTACCTGCGCAACCTGCCCACCACCTCGCCCGATGGCATTTACTTCCCCAACTGGGACGACGAACTGCGCCAATCCTTCAAACAGGAAACCGAACTGTTCTGGGCCAGCATCATCCGCGAAGACCGCAGCGTACTGGACCTGATCGACGCCAACTACACCTTCCTGAATGAACGCCTGGCCAAGCACTACGGCATTCCCAACGTGTACGGCTCGCAGTTCCGCCGGGTGGAATTGCCGGCGGAGTTTGAAATGCGCCGCGGACTCTTGGGCAAGGGCAGCTTCCTCAGCACCACGTTCAGCGAAAACTTCCGCACCTCGCCGGTGAAGCGCGGCATCTGGGTGCTGGAAAACATCCTGGGCACGGTGCCGCCGGAACCGCCGCCCAACGTACCGCCCTTGGATCCCGCCGGCGGCGGCGCGCAAATCAAAACCCTGCGCGACCAGATGACCATGCACCGCGCCGACCCCACCTGCGCCACCTGTCACCGGATATTGGACCCGATCGGTTTCGCGCTGGAAAGCTTCGACGCCGACGGCAGTTGGCGCACCGCCGAAGGCCATCCGCGCAAACGCGACGGCTCGGCGGTACCGCTCGATACCGAAGTGGAACTGTGGGATGGCACCAAGATCAGCGACGTCAACGGACTGCGCGAAAACCTCAAGTATTACTCGCCGCAATTCGCGCGCTTCGTCACGGAAAAACTGCTGAGCTTCGCCATGGGCCGCGGCTCGGAATATTACGACATGCCGGTGGTGCGCCAGATCGTGCATGAATCGGAAGCGAGCAATTACCGCTTCTCCGACATATTGCTGAACGTGGTCAAGAGCGATCCGTTCCAGATGCGGGTGAAGGAAGGCGCGGGGGCTGAAGTCAGCCAGACCGCGCAAGCGGCGAATTGAAGAATTGAATTAAAGAGTATTTAGAGACTACTACCGCACGGTGCCCTCCCCCGCGCGCGGGGGAGGGTTAGGGTGGGGGCGTGGATCCTCTGATCTTCCGCCCCCATCCCCGCCTTCCCCCGCAAGCGGGGGAAGGAGTAGTCCCAGTGACGGTCTAAAACAGTAACGAACACCGAACCCAACGGGTCATCAACCAGACTCTCGACAGAGGAGGGCGCACCATGCAATTCATCACCAAGAAGAAACTAGACCGTAGAACCCTGTTGCGCTCGGCCGGCATCGCCGTAGGGCTGCCGCTGCTCGACGCCATGATCCCCGCGTTGGCGCAGGAACAGCAGGTTGCGGCACAACTGCGGCCCAAGCGTTTCGTTGGCGTGTGGCACCCGCACGGCGCCGCGCCCGGCTACTGGTCGCCGCTGCAATCCGGCAGCGATTTTGAATTTTCCTACATCCCCAAGCCGCTGGAGCCCTTCCGTAACCGCATCGTCCTAATTAGCGGCCTGGACGTGCCCGAATCCGCCG
>JAITMI010000232.1 GCA_031277435.1 Pseudomonadales bacterium | reverse complement strand
CGCCGGATCAATTTGCCGCCAACTGCGTGCCGGTGGATCTGGAAGTGTTGGCGCAGGACGTGAGCGCGCGTTTTTATCCAGTGGTGGAACAGCATCGGCAGAGCCTGGAATTGGACAGCGAAAGCGTGCTGGTGCGCGGCGATCCCTTCGCTCTCGAAACCTTGCTGAGCAACCTGCTCACCAATGCCAGCAAATATACCCAGGAAGGCGGCGCCATCATGGTAACGGTGAAACAACAACGCGGCGAGGCGGTGCTGCGGGTGAGCGACAATGGCCCGGGCATCAGCGATGCGGAAAAGCCGCGGGTATTTGAGCGTTTTTATCGCCGCGACGACCCCGACACGCAGCGTCAGCCCGGCTGCGGCCTGGGCTTGACCATCGTGCTGCATGTGGCGCACTTGCATCAGGCGCGGGTGGAAGTGGACGACGCGCCGGGCGGCGGCACGCAGTTCACGGTCAGTTTTCCGCTGTTGCCGAGGGAGGCTCATGCGTAAATTTTATTTATTGCCGTGCTGGCTCTTGAGCGCGCCGCTATGGGCCGCGACGCCGGAATTTGAACTGGTGATTCGTGATCATTTATTTTTTCCTTCCACTCTCGAAGTGCCGGCGGGCGTGAAGGTGCGCCTGATGGTCGATAATCAGGACGAAACTCCGGAAGAATTTGAAAGCTACGAGCTGAACCGCGAAAAGGTGATTCCGGGCAACTCGCGCACCGCCATTTTCATCGGCCCGCTCAAGCCGGGTGAATATCCCTTTTTTGGTGAGTTTTATCCTAAAACGGCGCAGGGGCGGGTGATCGCCAAATGAAGAAATAGGCCCACTATGTTTTTGAACGCCGTTATTCTGGTCTTGCAGGAAATTCTGGAAGCCTCGCTGCTGCTCAGCTTGTTCCTCTTGCTCACCGCCTTGCAGCGCGAACCTTTGGCGCTCGGCGCGCGCTGGCGCGCCGCGTGGGTGCCGCTGAGCATCGTGCTTGGCGTGCTCGGCTCCTGGGGTTTCGCGGCGCTGACGCCGGTGGTGTCGGCGTGGTTCGATTATGTCGGGCAGGAAGTAGTAAACGCCGCGTTCCAGATCGTGACGATCGCGCTCTTGCTCACGCTCGGCTACGCCTGGCGCGGCGCCGGTGAGGCGAGTTTTTTGGCGCGCGGCGGCGGCATGATCTGTTTGATCGTCATCGTCACCTTGGCGATCACCCGCGAAGGTTCCGAGATCATTCTTTACACCCAAGGCATCATGGGCCAGCGGGAAGTCTTGACCTCGGTTTTGTCAGGCGCGACCGTGGCGATCGGCATTGGCGTAAGCTGTGGCGTGCTGCTGTATTATATTTTGCGCAACCTCAATGATCGCCGCGCGCTGCGCGTGGTGGCGCTGCTGTTGGCGTTTTTCTCCGGTAACATGGCGATGCAGGCGGTGTTGCTGCTCAACCAGGCGGATTGGCTGCCGTATACGGCGGAACTGTGGGACAGCAGCGCGCTGTTGCCGGAAAATACCGTCCTCGGTCAGTTGCTCTATGCGCTGATCGGTTACGAGGCCACGCCGTCGCTGGCGCAACTGCTCGCGTATGCCCTGGCTTGCGCGGCGTTCATGCTCACGCCTTTATTCAGGCGCGCCTGGGCGCGTGGAGAAATACAAGGAGAATAAATTTTGCGTTGGCCCCTTCCGTTAAGCCGTAGCGTTGCCGCCGTCTTGGTGACGCTAGTGAGCCTGCATAGTCACGCCGATGGCCTGGTGGTGGACAAGGTCTATCATCCTTACGTGGACGCGCTGGAAACCGAGATCGAATGGCGCTCGGTGTTTCAGGATGAGCAGCGCAATTTCGTCAATCCCGCGCAGGTGCATAAGTTTTCCGTGGGGCACTCCGTCGGCGAACGCAATTTCGTGGAGCTGTATCTGACCGGCGAAAAGAATCGCGCCAGCGGTTTTAGAACGCAAGCCTGGGAAATCGAAATAAAACACCAGCTCACCGAACAGGGCGAGTACGCCGCTGATTGGGGCCTGTTGGTGGAATATGAAAACGCGCTGCATTCGGATATGCGCGAATTCAAGCTGGGCTTATTGACGGAACGCGAATTCGGCGCCTGGAGCGGCGCCGCGAATTTATTTCTGATCAACGAATGGGGCGAGGACATCGACGCCGAAATCGAAACCGCGCTGTCGCTGCAAGCGCGCTACCGCTACCGCCGCGAATTCGAACCCGCGCTGGAGTTTTACGCCGGCCAAGAAACACTTGCGCTGGGGCCAGTACTGCAAGGCGATCTCAGCCTGGGGCCGCGCAAGACCTTGCACTGGGAGAGCGGCGTGGTGTTTGGGCTCGACAATGACAGCGCGGGGACGACGTGGCGCTTGTTGTTTGAATATGAGTTCTAAAAATGTGATGGGATCGTCTTCTTGCGGGAGTTGAAACTGAACGGCCCCCTCCTCCGCCTGCGGGGGAGGGTTGGGGTGGGGGGAAGGTTAAAAGACCGCTTGCCCCTATCCTAGCCTTCCCCCGCGGGCGGGGGAAGGGACCGTTCGGTTTAGAAGGTGGCTATTTCTCAATCCTCAATCGTCACCAGCCCAATCCTGTTAGAACTGGTCTGGTGAATAAGCAAATTATTGTCCTTCGTCACCCACATATTGCGCACGATGCCAACGCCGCTGGGGATGGCCCAGCTTTGGAATTGCTCGGTCTCGGGGTCGAAACGTACCAGCGCGTCAGGGCGCATACCGCTTTCGTTGTACCAGACTTTATCTTCCACCACCGCCAGCGCATAAGGCTGCGAGCGCGCGCCGCTGGGGGAATCCCACTGGGTGATTTCGCCGGTGGCGGGGTTGAGGCGGCCCAGTTTGCCCTGCGTCGAATTCACGAACCACACCAGGCCCTTGCTGTCGATGTCGAGCCGGCGCACGCGCGAGGCGGCGTTGGGAACCTCGAAATAACGGACTTCCATCGTTTCCGGGTCCATTGCGCCGATCTTGTTGGTGCCGTTGTAGGCGACCCATAGCGTGCCGTTGGGGGCGACCTTGATGCCGTAAGGGCGCGGTTCGGTGGTGATTTCCTTCAATTCACCGGTCACGGGATCTAGCCGGCCCAACATGCCGCTGTTTTGTGCCGTAAAGTACAGATCGCCATTGGGATGGAAGGCGGCGCTGTGCGGATCGCTTGCCAGCGTGGAGTATTGGGTGATCTCGCCGGTTTTTGGATCGAGCTTTCCAATAGTGCCGTTGCTGTTGCCGGTGTACCAGATATTGCCCTCGGCATCGGGCACGATGCTGTGCGGCCGTGCGGTAACGGGCAGGCGGTATTCCTCCATCGCGCCGGTGGCGGGGTCGAGCCGGCCAACCAGGGACGCCCACATGCCGGTCCACCAGATCGAACCGTCGGGCGCTTCTACCGGATCACGCGTGCGCTGCCCGCGAGTGGGCGCCATCCATTCTTGAATGTTGACTTTAGTATCACCCTCGATCAGCGTGGGCCCGCGGTTGGGGCGCGGCGCGAAGTTGGCGGCAAGGTAGTTGGCGATGGTGTCGGCCTGCGCGGCGGGCAGCGTAATCATGGAATTGAACAGTTCCTTCCAGTGCGCGCTATCGTAACCAGCGGCGCCGGTGATGTTGGTCGCGGTATGGCAGGCAAAACAGACCGTCTGCACCAGTTCCTTGCCTTCGCCATCAGGCAGTTCCCCCGGTTGCACCGGCTGAGCGGCGGCGAACGGCGCGCCACAGAGCAAACTCAAGGCGGAAAGCGTAAACGGAACCAGGCGGAAACCACGGATGTGCTGCATGACCAAGCCCTCAAGGGAAAAAGAGAGCTTGATGGTAGTAAAGGGTTCGCGGCCTGTCCATGCCTGGCGAGCCGTGGGCGCGGTGTTACGGATTCAAGGCCAAGGCCACCCGGGTTCCTTTGCCCACTTCGCTTTGAATGTCGATATTCCAGCCGAAGCGGTCGCAGATGCGCTTGACCAGATTGAGGCCGAGGCCGTAGCCGTCTTCCTTGGTGGTGTAGCTGCGGTCGAATACGTGCGGCAGGTCGGCGCTGGGGATGCCGCTGCCGCTGTCTTCGATGACGATCGCGCTGGGGGAAAGCTGTACGCTGATGCGGCCGTCGCGCGTGTGTTCGATGGCGTTGCGCAGCAAATTGCCGAGCAAAATGCGTAATAAGCTCGGAGAATAATCCAGCACCACGGCGTCGGCGGCGGGGCGCTCAACGATGATATGGCGCGCGCTGAGAGCGCTTTGCTGATCTTCCAACAATTCGTTCAATAACGTGTGCAAATTGCAGCTTTGCTGTTCTTCGATGGTGGTGGCGTCCTCGCGCGCGAGTTGCAGCGCGGCTTCGATAAAGGCTTTCATTTCGTTGCAGGCGCGGCGCAGGCGCTGGCGAGCGCGGGCGCTGGGGCCGTCGAGATCGGCGTTGTCGAGAATGTCGAGCGCGCCGAGCATTACCGACAGCGGCGTGCGCAATTCGTGGCTGGCGGCGGCGGTGAAAAAGCGTTCGCGTTCCACGAAGCGGTCGAGCCGCGACAGGTAGCGGTCGAATTCGGCGGCGATCGAACTGATTTCATTGCCCTGAAATTCCTGCGCGATGCGCACTTTGCGCTGGCGCGGATCGATGGCGCCGAGCCTGCGGGTGAAGGCGCGCACCGGCGCCAAAATAACGCTCGACGCCAGCCAGCCGAGCACGATGGCCAAGAGTAATTGAACGCCCGCGCCATAAGCCAATAGACGCAACACCGCGTGTTCTTGCGTTTCCCAGGCGGTGAGATCGTAAGTCAGTACTTGCCTTTGCCCGCGCGAGTTCATGCCCACTTCCACTTGATAATAGCGGTCAGCAATGATGACGCTGTGATAAGAGCCCGGCGCAAGCGTGCGTAAAGCGGGCGGCAGCGGAGTCAGGCTATCGTCGTAATAGAATGACCAGTTATAGAGTAGATGCGAGGGGTCGTAGTCGCCGTCCTCAAGCTGCATTTGCAGCGAAGAGAATTCATCGCGCACGATGTCGCCAAAAATCACTTCTTCCAGCCTGGCTTTGATTTCGAGCGAGCCGTAAGCCAACAGCGTGCTCATGGCGGTGGCGATCAACACCAGCGCCAGGATGATGCGCAGTCTCAGACTGAGACGCCAGGTTTTAACGTGCGTCATACAGGCGATACCCCGTTCCGTGTACGGTGTGCAAGAGTTTGGGTTCGTAATGCTTGTCGATGGCGTTGCGCAGGCTGTAAATATGCGTGCGCAGCACGTCGGAATCGGGCGGCGAGCCGTTGTAGATGTGTTGTTCCAATTCTTCGCGGCTGACCACGCGGTGGCTGTTGCTCAATAAAAGTTCGAGCAATTTGCGCTGAATCGGGTTGAGGTCGATCAAGGCGTCGCCACGATGGGTTTGCTGAGTGTCGGGGTTGAATTCGAGATCAGCGACGCGCAGCACTTTTTGCCGCGCCTGCGGATTGGCGCGCTTCACCAAGGCTTGCAGGCGTACTTCGAGTTCTTTTACTGAAAAGGGCTTGACCAGGTAGTCGTCGCTGCCAGCGCGAAAGCCAGCCAGTTTGTCGTCGAGCTGATCGCGCGCGGTGAGCATCAATACCGGCGTGGTATTGCCGGCTTCCTCGCGCAGCTTGCGGCATAAGGTCATGCCGTCCATGCCGGGCAGCATCACATCAAGCACGATCACGTCGAAGCGCTGAGTAACCGCCAGATGCAGGCCAGTAAGGCCATCGGCGGCGAAGTCGAGCGTATAGCCGCGCGGTTCAAAATAGTCGGCGATGTTTTCGGCGATGTCGCGATTGTCTTCGATCACTAGTATTTGCATGGGGCTCTCC
>JAITMI010000265.1 GCA_031277435.1 Pseudomonadales bacterium | reverse complement strand
GGGATTGTTCCGGGTGACGCCTAAGTAAGACACGTCTGGTGACGCTGTCTGGGTTTGCGCTGGCGGTGGCCTTGGCGAGACCCTTGGAGGCCATGGATGGCCGGAAGGAGCCTACAGGGACGTACTTGCGGCGTGTCTCGTCATGGCCACCGCCAGCGCGAAACCCCGCCAAGAATTATTTAATGCCCATCCAAAAAATCATAAATCCTGTCAGCCACCAATAAGTACGCATTCAAATGCTCACCGCCGGGTACCACCAGGTATTCGGTTTCCACGCCATTGTCGCGTAGCGTGTTGGCCATTGCTTCCGAAGCGGCGATGGGATTGTTGGTGTCTTTATCGCCGTGCAATACGAACACCGCTACTTTGCCGGCGATGTTGGCGAAGGGATAATCATCGGTAACGATCGGTCCTGAACTGATGACCGCAGCCTTGAAGGTATCAGGATATTTGGCGATGAAATGCATCGCCGCCGAGCCGGAAGGATTCTGGCCGTGGATGAACACGCGCGACGTATCGGCGCCATATTCCGCCGCCACCAGGCCCAGCACGTACAACACATCCTGTTCGGCGCGGGCATCGTCTTCCTCGCTCCAGCCGGCGGCGGGCGTCGAAGGGCCGTTGGGGCGTATCACCGGGTAGCGGCTGCCGTAATACGGCTGCGCGTAGCCGCGATAACCGAGCGGCGAAATCACGATGTAGCCGTGCTCACGCGCCTGCGTCACCAGATCGTTACCGTCGCGGTGATTGTTGTTGATGCTGTTGCCGGCGCGCAGGGTAATCAATACCGGCAAATGCTGCTCCGCCGTCCAGGTTTCGGGCACGTAAAGGCGGTAAGGAATCGGCTCGCCGGTGCCTGGAAATTCATAGATGCGGTATTGCTCGCCCGTGCTCTGGTACAGCGGCGCGGCGGGATTGGGCTGTGGCGCCGCGGGCGGCGCTTGCGCGAGGCTCAAGGCTGGCAAGAGCAGCGCGGCGATCAGCAAGCAGCGCGAACCCAAACGGCTATGGCGTATTTTCATGGTGAATTTTCCTCAGTTTTTATAGTCCGCAAATGAAATTCCCGCACGAGGCGGGAATTTCTGGGTTTGCTTGGCGTGGAATCAGGGGCTTTCTTCGTCATCCAAAAACTTCTGCGCCGTTTCCAGATCGCACATTTCGTTGGAAGGCTGCATATCGGGGCGGTAGTCCCAAGTGCCGGACCAGGAGACTGGGGCGCTGAGGTATTCCGGATCTTCCATGGTGCCGGAATAAATCATCTGCTTGCCGTCGGCGCTGATTTCAAAACGCTCGGTCAAGTGTTTGCCGGTGCCGCTGGAAAGGCTGGTGGAAAAACCGATGGGGTTGAAGGAAAAATTGGTGGAATCCACCACCAGCGCGGTGCCTTCGAAATGGCCGGTGGAATGGCCGTGCAGAGAAGTTTCGCTGGCCGGCGGGTGGTCGCGGCCATCAAGCCATACCACGCGCTCGGAATCGAGCCAGTCGATGTGCAGCTCCACGCGGTCGTCGAATATTTCGATCACGTTGGCCACCGGGTAGAACAGTAGCGCCGGTTCGCCCAGCGGGATGCAGTCTTTCTGCGGGGTGGGCGTTTCGCCGTTGGTGACCATCGACTCGCGGCCTTTGTCGGTAACTTGCCACTCGCGGGCGCCGCCCAAAAAGCCGAAGAAGGAGGTGCGCGGCGAGAACCAGGTGCCGGCGATGCTGGTGGCGCTTTCGGTGATGTCCACGTCCACCGGGCGCGAGCTGATGTTCAAGGGGTAATAGGTGCCGTCGCTCTTGTAGAGTTCGCGGCCCAGGAACAAGCCTTCCGGATTGACGCGGCCAGGGTTGCCGACGATGTTGACCACATCGCCCACTTTCAACGCGTCGCGGGTGAAGCCGAGCGGCCCGATCACCGAAGCGGCGCCGGCTTCGACTTCGGTTTTCACCGTAGTGCCGTTTTCGAGCTTGCGTTCCAGTTCCATGTAAACGTGCGGGTTGCGGAAGCTGTAATAGGTGACGGTGCCGGTGATGGTGGCTTCGGTGCGTGAATCGTAGGCGGCGCCGCTGTGATGCGCGTAGGCGCTGTTCGCCAGTGCGATGACAAGGGCGCTGCCCAGCGCTGAACACAAAAATACGGGATTACGCAGGTTCATGGATTCTCCTCTGGGGCCGTTTGAGCGGCGGTTGCTTGTGGTTATTGTAATACGTGAGGTTTCGGGGGATTCTTGCGGCTCGGGATGCCGAGTGCGCCGGATTCTCTCATCGGCCCTTGGCGACCGCAAGAGCGGCGGCGGCGCGCAATCGTAATTTTCGGTGGCGGTCTTTGCTCTGGCCACGCTGGAACTTGGCGCTGCATTACCCGTTCAAAACAATCACGCTCACCATGCTTACGAGGGAAGACACCATGAAAAAACCACGCTCACTTTTGTTTCTGCTCAGCGCTTACGCCTTGGCGGCGCAGGGGCAACAGGCCGCTAATGACGACATCCGGGGCACCGTGCAAAGCGCCAACGGCGCCGAAGCCGGGGTATGGGTGATCGCCGAAACCCACGATCTTGGCACCCGCTTCGCGCGCATCGTGGTCACCGATGACAACGGCAATTACCTGATCCCCGACCTGCCGCAAGCCAACTATGAGATCTGGGTGCGCGGTTATGGACTGGTGGATTCGGCCAAGGTGCAGGCCGCCCCCGGCGGTACGCTCGACCTCAGCGCCACCCTTGCGCCCGATGCCGCGGCCGCCGCACAGTACTACCCAGCCGGCTACTGGTTCTCGCTGCTGGAAATCCCCGGCGCGGATCAATTCCCCGGTACCGGCCCCGCCGGCAATGGCATCAGCCCGCTGATCCAGCATCAAGCCGATTACATCCGCCAGATCACTTCCGGCGGCTGCGTGGTGTGCCACCAGCTTGGCAACCTCGCCACGCGCACGATTCCCGCGCTGTTCAACGGCTACGACAGCAGCCAAGCCGCCTGGGCGCGCCGCATTCAGTCCGGCCAGGCCGGCAGCTCCATGACCCGCACCCTCACCGGCATGGGCCTGGAAGCCACCACCGGTATGTTCGGCGACTGGACCGACCGCATCGCTGATGGCGAACTGCCACCGGTACCCGCGCGCCCGCAAGGCGTGGAACGCAACGTCGTCATCACCGAATGGGACTGGGCCGACCCCACCGCCTATCTGCACGACGTCGTCTCCACCGACCGCCGCAATCCCACCATAAACGGTTACGGCAAGCTCTACGGCTCACTGGAAGAAAGCCACGACTACCTGCCAGTGCTCGACCCCATCACCCACACCGTCGATCGCGTACCGCTCACCATGATGGACCCTGACGCCGGCCCCGTATCCGGCCCGCAGGTGGCCGAATCGCCCTACTTCGGCGCCGAAAACATCTGGGATTCCAAGGCCAACGTACATAACCCCATGCTCGATGAAGCAGGCCGCGTGTGGATCACCGCCCGCGTGCGTGACCGGGAAAACCCCGACTGGTGCAAGGCCGGCTCCAATCACCCCTCGGCGCAAGCCTATCCGCTCGAAACCAGTGGCCGCCAGCTTGGCCTCTACCTGCCCGATAGCGGCGAGTACAAGCACATCGACACCTGTTTCGCCACTCACCACCTGATGTTCGCCGAGGACGCCAACAACACCCTGTGGACCAGCGGCGGCGGCCAGGTGATCGGCTGGCTCAATGCCAAGCAATACCTGGAGACCGGCGACTATCAAGCCGCGCAGGGCTGGACGCCGTTCATCCTCGACACCAACGGCAACGGCCAGCGCGACGA
>JAITMI010000121.1 GCA_031277435.1 Pseudomonadales bacterium | reverse complement strand
GTCATCGCTCTGCATCCGGGCTACGTGGATGCCCACCTCGGACGCGGCAACGCATTGAATGCGCTGGGCCGCCATGAGGAGGCGCTGGCGGGCTATACGCGCGCCATTGAGCTTGGTTCGGAGAATTTCCTGGCGCACTATAGCGCTTGCGGGCTCTTGGAAAAGCTTGGCCGTTACGAAGATGCCCTGGCAAGTTACGACAAACTCCTCGCGCTCAAGCCTGATTGCGCCGAAGCCTACCATGATCGCGGCGTAATTCTGGAACGGCTTGGCCGTTACGACGCCGCGCTGCATAGTTTTGACCGCACTATCGCGCTGCGGCCCGATTATGCTGAAACCCACCGTTGCCGCGCCATCGCGCTGGAAAAATCCGGCCGTTATGCAGAGGCGCTCGAAAGTTGTAACCGAGCCATCGCGCTCAAGCCCGATTATGCTCCGGCGTACTATAGCCGCGGCGTCTCGCTGGAGCGGCTTGGGCGTCAGCATGATGCGCTGACCAGCTTTGATCGCGCCGTCACGCTCGATCCTCACTACGCGCCCGCGCAATTCGCCAAAGGCGCCGTCTTGCTGCGTTTGGGTGACTACGGCGCGGGCTGGGAGCTTTACGAATGGCGCTTGCGCGGTGGTGTGCCGCTCAAGCACCTTGACCCGCGCAAACTCAAGCAGCCACAGTGGCGTGGCGAAGCTCTGGGAGGCCAAACGATTCTGTTGTACTGCGAACAGGGCTTGGGCGATAGCATGCAAATGCTGCGTTATTTGCCGCGAATAAAAGCCGAAGCCGCACGGGTCATTCTGGACTTGCCCAAAACTCTCCAGCCGCTGCTCGGCGAGCTTGCCAGCGGCATTACCGTGGTTGTGGAACGAGGCGTTGTCCTGCCCCGCTTCGATCTGCAATGCTCCTTGATGAGCCTGCCGCTCGCTTGCGGCACCCGCCTTGACACCATTGTGGCACAGGTGCCTTATTTGAGCGCTCCGGACGAACGCTTGCCCGCCTGGCGCGCGCGTCTGCCGCGCCGCGCAAGCTTGCGGGTTGGGCTGGTTTGGTCCGGCGGCATCGCCAATCCCAACGATCACAATCGCAGTATCGCGCTCGAACGTTTAGCGCCGTTATTGGCGCTTGAGGGCGTTTCTTTCATCAGCCTGCAAAAGGAATACCGCGATGCCGATCTACCCGCGCTGGCGCGGCTGCCGATCGAACGCATCGACGCTGACATCGCCGACTTCGGCGATACGGCGGCGGCCATTGAGCAATGTGACCTGGTGATCGCGGTCGATACCGCCGTGGTGCATCTCGCCGGCGCGCTGGGCAAACCCGTGTGGGTACTGTTGCCCTACGTTGCGGACTGGCGCTGGTTATTGGATCGCGACGACAGCCCCTGGTATCCAACGGCGCGCTTGTTCCGGCAGCACGGAATTGGTGATTGGGAGGGAGTCATCGCCGAGCTTGTCACGCGGCTACGAAACCTGGCCTCAGGCAATGACCTGACCACCCACGCCTGAACCGAATTACCCCGCTCGTCCTCCACCGCCATTGGGAGAGGACGAGGCGAGGCTGAAAAAACTGCGGTTTATTTTTCTTCCTGCACGTTCTGATTTGAAGTGCCGGCGAACAGACGGCGGCCATCCTCGAAAGTTACGGAACGGATGTTCCCAGTGGGGCTGCCGTTGCGCGCCTGCCAGCCTTCCACGAGCAGAACGGTGCCAACGGGCAGGTCTTCCTTGCGCCAGCCGCGGCGGATCAAGCCGTTGGCGGCGCTGGTTTCGAGCGCCCAGTTGGTGACGGTGCCGTCGGCATCGGTCACGTCGATGTAGATCCAGCCGTGGGGATTCGACCATTTCATCTCGGTGAGTTTGCCGGTGAGCGTGATCGGCTTTTCGTTATCGTATTCCGCGGAAAACGAGTGATGGGCCAGCGCGGCGCCGCTACCCAGCGCGGTGACGATGCTCAGTGCGGTAAGGGCAAAAATTTGTTTCATGTGCGGTTCCTCTTCTTTGGAGTAGGCTCAATTGGCTTGCTGCTGGGCGGCGCGATATTCGTCGCGCACGTCCTTCAAATGCTGGAGATCGCCGTTGTCTTCAAGGCAGGCGACTTCGAGCAATTCATCCTCGGAGCGGTCGAAGGGCATTTCGATGGTCCAAGGCTGAGTGTAGGCGATCGGGTCGTTGATGGTGGCGCGATAGATTATGCGGTTTTCATCCACCGGCGTGAAAGTTTCGCGCATTTTTTGCATGTGGCTGATGACATCGCCGGACTCGTTGAGCCAGGTTTTGCCATTGAAGTTGCTGGAATCGACCACCAGAGTATCGCCTTCCCAGTGGCCGAGCGAATCGCCCTGCCAGAGGCGGATGTCATCGGGCAGATGTTCGGTGCGCACCAGGGAAATCTGCCGCCAGGACATGCGCTCGTGCAGTACCAGTACAAAATCCCTGGTCTGCATGATGTAGAACGGCGAGGGCACGTAATGCGAACGCGGCAGGCCGGCCACGAAGCAGTGCGCGGTGGGGTCGTCGTAACCGCGCTGCGGCAGGATGCGCTCTTCGCGTTCGATGCGCGCCCACGCTTGATACGGCAGGCCGCCATGTTCAGGGTCCACCACTACGCCGCGTGAATTCGGCGTCAGGAAACGGCCTTCGGCTGATTCCAGGCCGTAGTTGGCGCCGCCGGCTTCCGCGTTGAAATAACCTTCGATATCCGGCGTGCCGTCGGGCAGCCGGCGAATCGCGCCGGTAGCTTGCGGCAGCGGCAAGCTCACGCCGGCGCTGGCGTCGAAGGGCGCGTTGTCCGCGGGAATCGGCGCCGGGTACCAAGTGCGTACATCACGTTCAAAATCGCCGTTTTGTTCTTCTTTTTCCGCCTGGCACTGGAATTCCATGAGCCGGACTTGATCGGTCTGCCGTTCGAGATCGTAGGCGATAGTCCAAGGTTCAGTGAATACTTCCGGATCAGTAATCGTCGCTTGATAGTGGATGGTGCCGGCATCGGTCATGTCATAACGCTCGGTGACCGTCAGCGCCGCGCCGTGAAAATTGCCCGAGGCATCGAGCCAGGTATTGCCGTTGAAATCGCGCACTTCCACCACCAGCGTGTCGCCTTCCCAATGCGCGCGGGAACGGCCCATCCAGGATTCGACGCCTTCGTAAGGAGACGGCGTGTCGCTGATGGGGATATAGCGGAACATCTGCGTCCACTGGAAGGTCATCGCCACTTCCCGGTCGTTCTGGAATATCTGGTAGGGATAATCCAGGCTCATGATGCGCGGCACGCCGGGGATGAAACATTTGTTCAAGGGATCGTCGTTGAGACGATTATCGAAATTAACTTGCCGCTGCGCGGCGGCGTTCGCCTGATACGGAATGGCGCCGCCGGTCAAGGCCAATACCGCCTGCATGTCGCCATTGGCGGGAGCCGTTTCAAGACCATTGACGGCGCTCGCCTGCGCTTTCCAGATGCCTTGCAAGTCGGGCTTGCCGGCGGCGGTTCTGGGAATGTCCTGGGCGTAGGTCAGCGTGCAGCCCAGCGTCAATACCAGCCCCGCCAGCCACGAGCGCCGCGCGCCAAAGCCCTGTTTGCCAACGCCCTGTTTGTAAGCCTCATACCCCATACGATGTATCCTCGTTTTAATGAATAGGCGCGCGAATCCCGGCGGATTTGCTTGCTGGCCGGTAGCGGCCGGCGCTTGTCTTGGAGCGGCGAGAATAATCAGGTAACGCGGTATTTGTCCAATACGGACAAGACGGCGCGCAACCTTTCGCGATTTATGCGCCGCACTTGCATGAAATTTCCTTATTTACGAGGGATGATGCACCCCGGCAAGGTGAAGGAGGCTCTGATACGGGCCGTACCGCTCATCGTTTTTGGCGTATCGATCTCATGCCGGGGGAAAGCCTTTCACCCGGCGCGAATTTAGTGTTACGCTCGCCGCTCGTCAGTCACTACAACACAAAATGCGAGGGGAATCTCAATGCGTTTACCTATTCGTGGCCTGTTCATCCTTGGCCTCGCGTCCGGACTTGCTTCTTTTGCTTCCGCCCAGGAAGGTCATCCCGCCAAAGGCTCTTGGATTGGCGAATGGAAAGGCAATAGCGCCGGCGAGAGCGTGCTGATGGTTATGAACTGGGATGGTCAAAACATCACCGGTATCATCAATCCCGGCACCGATAATCTTCAGATTTCGGACGCTCAGCTCAATCCCGCCGATTGGACGATTCATATCGCCGCCGGCGATTACGTCATCGATGGCGCTTTTGCCCGTCTCGAACTGCCCAATCGTTCCATCGTCGGCACCTGGAAACGGGGCAATGACGGCGGCGATTTTGAAATCGTCAGGCAGTAAGCTATGAAGGCCGCCTGCTTCTCTTTGTCCCGGCTGGCCTTTGGCATCGGTGCGCTCTTGCTTGGCGCCACCGCCGCCCAGGCCCATCATCCCATCCAAGCCAAATTCGACCCCGCGCAGCAGCAAACGCTGAACGGCATCGTCACCATGGTCGATTGGCGTAACCCTCATGCCCACGTGTTCATGAATGTCACGAACGGCAATGAAACCCTGAACTGGGCCGTCGAACTCGAAAGCCCAGTGATCTTGAAAGACAGCGGCTGGAGCAGCGATACGCTGCGTCCGGGTGACGCCATCCAGGTATCGGGCATCGTCGCGCGCGACGGCACCCGCCAGATCTGGGGTAACGACGTCACCATGACCGCCATCAACCGTCAGGTCTACAACGTCAACAACCCGGCGCCTTCGCGTCCCTTGGCGCCACGCCCAACGCCGCGCTGGCCCGATGGCAGCGTTGCGCTTGGCACCACTGACGGCGGCGACGGCTTCTGGTCCTTCCCCAGCGCGATCGTGCTGCAGGAAGACGGCGCCAACGTCAGTTTTGACAGCGACGCCATACTGAGCGAAATCAGCGACGCCAGCAAAGTAGCTCCCATGCAGCCTTGGGCGCTGGCCTTGTTCACGCATCGTCAGGAACGCCATTTGCAAGACGACCCCATGTACCTCAACTGCAAGGCGCCCGGCGGCCCGCGTCAGTACCAGAGCGACCTCGGCTTCCAGTTGCTTGAAGACAAGGAAAATGGCCGCATATTCGTGCTCATGGGTTCAGGCAACCATAACTATCGCATCATTTTTCTGGATGGTCGCACCACCACCGGATCGGTGAGCGGAGATGATGACAACCCCTTGTATTACGGTCGCTCCATTGGCCACTGGGAAGGGGATACGCTGGTCGTGGAAACCAAAGGTTTCAACGAGGATTTCTGGTTCAGCAATGGGGGTCTGCCTCACACTGACCTGCTCTCCATGGAAGAACGCTTTACCCGGCCGGATGCCGATACTTTGCAGTACAACGTGACCATCAACGATCCTGGTGCGTATACTCGTCCTTGGTCCGCAAGCTGGACAATGCAGTGGGTTGGGGGTAAAGATATGCCTCCGTTCTTCTGTCAAAACAACCGTCAGTAACTTTTGCTAGATTGAGGAGACATTCCATGAAATTCAAACTTCTTTCCGGTCTTACCCTGTCCAGCCTGCTGTTGGCTGGCGGCGCCGTCGCTCACCACTCGTTCACCGCTGAGTTCGACGCCGACAAACCCATCCAACTCACCGGCATCGTCACCAAAGTTGAGTGGACCAACCCGCACGTCTGGATCTACCTGAACGTCAAAGACGCCGCCACGGGTGAAGTCACCAACTGGGGCGCTGAGTTGGGCCCGCCCCACGGCTTGCAGCGCAACGGCTGGCGCCGTGACACCCTGCAAATCGGCAGCGAAATCAGCGTGGAAGGCTCCATGGCGCGTAACGGCAGCACTCGCATGAATGCCCGCTCCGTGACCATGACCGAAACTGGCGGCCGTCCGGGTCAAACCCTGGATGCCGACTCCAGCCAACGCGGCACCAGCGGGGAGTGAAATGAGAAAACAAACACTGGCCACGGTTGTTGCCAGCGCCGCCCTGCTTTTTGCAGGCGCGGCGATGGCGCAACGCGGCAATAATAATCAGCCACCTCCCGGCCCTGCGCCAGTAAACGCGGATGGTCGCGTCGTACTGCAAGGGGCAACACCCGCGGACAAGGGCGTATGGACGCCGGTGTTTAGTATTAACGACCCGATCGCGCCAGCCGATACCGTGCCCTTTCAGCCTTGGTCACGTACGTTGTATGACGCTCGTCAGATCCACGAACTGGAGCCTCACGCCCGCTGCAAGCCCTCGGGCGTGGCGCGCCAGTTCCTGACGCCTTACGGCGTTGAGTTCGTGGAAATGAAAGAAGCGGGCCGTGTCTACATCTTCGATATCGGCGGTCCTCACACCTACCGCACCATCTATATGGATGGCCGTTCTCATCCCACCGACCTGGAGCACACCAACTATGGTCACTCCGTCGGCTGGTGGGAAGGCGACACGCTGGTAGTGGATACCGTCGGCTTCAACGAAGACTTCTGGCTGGATCGCCGTGGTTTGCCGCATACCGAGCAGTTGCACACCATTGAGCGGTTCACTCGCACCAATGATCGCACTATCGACTACCGCGTCACGGTAGACGATCCCAAGACCTACACGGCTCAATGGGAAGGCGGTTTCAATCTGCGCTGGAACCCTGGCGTAGAGCTGTTTGAGTATTCCTGCCAGCAAGCCAACTACGCCCACGAGTTGATGGTGGGTCAAGAAGGCAGCACCGTGGATCGCAGCAGCCCGATCGTACCGTAAACGCAAGTTCACGCTACCCAACTAAAAAAGCCGGCGTAACAGCCGGCTTTTTTATTGCTGTGCTTTTTATTATTGCGCTAGTTAAGAAAACGCCGCGTCAGCCCCGCATACGCATCCACGCGGCGGTCGCGGAAATAAGGCCAGATGCGCCGCAAGGTTTCGGTGCGTCCAAGATCAAGCTCAGCCGCCAGATAACAGGAACTGGAAGCATCAGCCTGCGCTAAAAATTCGCCTTGCTGGCCGCAAATAAAACTGCCGCCCCAGAATTTGATCCCCGCGCCCTGCCCCGAGGGATCCAGCTCATGCCCCACGCGATTCGCCACGATGACCGGCAGATGATTGGCCACGGCGTGGGAGCGCTGGATCAAGGTCCACCCTTGCTGCTGCCGCTCTTGCTCCGCCGCAAGATCACCCGGATCCCAGCCGATGGCGGTGGGATAGAGCAAAAGATCGGCGCCCGCCATCGCCATCAGCCGCGCGGCTTCCGGGTACCACTGATCCCAGCACACCAGCACCCCTAAATTACCTGCGCTGGTACGGATCGGGCTGAA
>JAITMI010000355.1 GCA_031277435.1 Pseudomonadales bacterium | reverse complement strand
GTCAGCGTATAGGTAATCTCATGCTCGCCCTCCTCCAGCGACTCATCCGGCGTCAGCGTGCCGGTATCGGGGTCGTAGGTCGAAGGAACCTCTTCGTCGTCCACGTACAGCGTCGGCGTGTCCGTCACTCCCTTGCCGATATTGATGCCCGGCGTGGGGTCGTCGGTCACCGGCTCAGCGCTGGCCGGGTTCTGGATGCTGCCGACGTTGTCCTCATAGCTCGTGGGCGCATCGGGCGTGGCCGGCTTCACGTTGCCGCCATCGTCATCGCCCGTCAATTCATCGACCATCTTGATACCGGCCGCCGCGCCAAGCAACCCAAGCAGAATCGCGGCCGCGTCGGTGTGTTCCTCCGGAACGAACCATTGAACCAATTCGTCGGCAATCCCATCACCCACGCCATTTAACGCCTGGCTGAAATCCACCCAATAGGCCTGGCTGCCGTCGATGAAGACCAACTGATCCCCGGCATCTCCGGAAAAGAAGTCCCGGATCGTGATCTTCGTGCAATCGCAGAACTCAATCACCAGGTCGCTGCCGGACAGCGAAAAATTCGCCACGTCCGCGCGGTGCGCGTGAATGACAAACACCTCGTTGCGACCGGCATGCGCCGTCACCGTCTGGTCGGGCGCAAGCTGCACCACCTGACTGTCAAAGTTACCGCTCTTTTCCGGCGGGGTCGGCGGAAATCCACGGGCAGCCATTACATCAACGTCACGAGAGTTCATGACTCATACTCCAAAAAAAAACGATTTGTTACAATTACCGCGCATTAAAGGAAGTATCCAAGTGAAGACCCCCTTCTGGCGCATCGACACCCACCGGCGCTTTGCACGCCAACCGCTCAAGTGAGAAAATGTGACTCTTGGTTTCAGTAATGGCGCAGCGTTGCAACGAACCCCAGCCCCTTGACACGCAGTCACTCAGAACGCGCATATCCAAGAACCAACTTATGGATGCATCCTCACCTTGAGTGGAAGCCATCGCGCACATTTACATCTGTTACAGACATGTCTGGCCGAAGCGGTACGCAATGGCGTTCAAACCGTTGCGGTTACTGGGTGGCCTTCTTGCGTGTAACTTTTGTTTGCAGATGTGTCGATAGATTCACAAAGGCTGCTTTTAGTTCCAACTACCGATTGAGGCTCAGCCTGCACCCTGGCACGGCTTAAGAACGTGTTTGCGGTCCCGGCGCGAGGTGTACAGGATGCGGATTGGGATGGGCTGTCAGAGAGCGCCTAGCCGTCGCCCATGACTTTTGGCATTGGAAAAAATTGCTACGCGGCAGGCCGCCCGAGCTTGCGACCGCATACTCACGCCGGGATTGCAAAAAAGCACCAAAACCTGGGCTGGAACTGTCCACGGCGGCATGGTGCGCGCCTACTTGACCTATCAGGCGGCTCAGGGAAACCGCCCTCTGCGCTCCCACGGAAGCCTACTTTGGCTTGTCACTCACGACTCCACAGTAATGTCCGGTTCATTTGAGATCAGTAAGCTGTAAAGCCAGCACTGACCCGGGGTTTGAGGGTTTCATGGGTATCCACGATTTGAATTTCGGAATACCGGTTTGCGATGCTCTGAACCTGGAAACCGCAGTTAACCGCTTGCTACCTTCAGGAAAACCGCGTGAATGTTGACTTTTGGCACTTCGATAGCCCTCACCTCATGAGTAAGAGCGCTACGCACCCCATCAGACCGCCCTCAGGCGCACTGGCGGCGAAAGCTCTTCGCCCACGCACACGAACGCGCGGCCCTTGTCGTCCTTGCTAACTGCTAACTGCGTTCAACCGCCGTTTCCAGGTTGAACGACCCGGAGTGAGGCATGTACTCCTGGAATTCCTGTAGCTCGTCCGTCAAAGCGTCTCTCTCGCTTTAAAATCTGAATGTAACGCCTTGATTTTATTGACACAGTAAAACCAAGAGGTCGATTTGAGTTCCAAATTCCCTCACACACTATCATCAGCCGAAGCGGCTGATGCCCAGCGTACCGATGTTCACCAAGGCCTGAGCGCCGACGAGGCCACCCGTCGGTTGGCCGAGCATGGGTCGAATGCTCTGCCCCAACCGCCGCGCCGCCATTGGCTGCAACGCTTCGGTGCGCAATTCGCGAATGCGCTGATCGTTTTTTTACTGGCCGCGGCAACGGTAGCCGCGGCGTTGAGCCACTGGATCGACGCCAGCGTGATCGTCGCCGTGGTGCTGGTCAACGCCGTGGTCGGCATGCTTCAGGAGGGCAAGGCCGAGGCTGCGATGGACGCACTGCGCGACATGCTGACGCCCACCGCCGCCGTGCTGCGCGATGGCCAGCGTCAGAGCGTGGATGTGGCCAGCTTGGTGCCGGGTGACGTGGTGCTGATCGAAGCTGGCGACCGCGTGCCAGCCGATTTGCGGCTGCTGGACGCTCGCGCGCTACGCATCGACGAGGCGTTGCTCACCGGCGAGTCGGTGACGGCTGAAAAATCCATCGCCGCCGTCGCCGCCGACGCGCCGCTGGGCGACCGCGTAGGCATGGCCTATTCCGGCACGCTGGTCGCCGCCGGGCAGGGGCGCGGCGTGGTGGTGGCCACCGGCGCGCGCACCGAGATTGGCCGCATCAGCGCCATGCTGGGCGCGATTGAG
>JAITMI010000243.1 GCA_031277435.1 Pseudomonadales bacterium | reverse complement strand
AGGAGAGTCCATGAATCAATCAATCACGAATGCTGCGCCGGCTATGCGTGGGCGTGGTTTCATCAGGCGCTGCCGGCAATGGCTTGCCGTGTGCTTGTGCGGCTGGCTGGCGGCGGGCGCCGTGAGCGCCGCGTCCGTGGACGAGCCGCTGCCGCCCAAAATGCTGAGCCTGGAGGTGGAGATGTCTTCCGCGAGAGGTTCCGTGTTCTATGCCTTTCTTGGTGAGACGCGGCCTTTCGGCGATATATCGCCTTACCACTTCAACGCGATTTTGAGAGTTGCCGAAGGGGGATTTTCCTTGCCTTGTAACGATACGGGCTTTGAGCTGGCGGCCTGTGCGGCTTCATCCGTTGGCGATCTTTATTTTGGCGTCATTCTTCCCAACGGCACCATCTATACCTGGGCGGGCGATGCAAATGAGGCCAGTTTGCGCGAAGGCTTAACGCCGATCGCTAGCAATCTGGATTTACGCCAGGAGCTCTTGTTCGATTTGAACGCGACTGTGGGAGACGTGCAGCATGTGTTTACTCGGGACGACCCCGCGGGCATGTATTCGGTATTCGCGCTATTGGTAAGAGCAGGCGCCAACCCGACACAGGAGAACAGTTGGTATGAAGCGGATATGCGGCCCTTGATCGTGCGACCCTGGCCGATAATAGACTGACAAACAGCGGCGTGCCGCCAAGGCGGTACGCCGCGCTACACCGCCAGCACCAGCCGCAGCGCGTCGAGCTGCACAGTGGGGGTGGCGAAGGCGGCGGTGAGCGCTTCGCGCTGCTCGGCGAGATAGTCCAGTTCTTGCTGGCGTACTTGCGGGTTCACCGCTTGCAGGGCGCGGAGGCGCGTCAATTCTTCCTCTAGTTGTTGCCGCATCGTTTGGGTGTTGGCGGCAATCAGCTCGGGCAACTGTTTGTCCACCACTTGTTTGCCGAGGCGCGCCAGCATCTGAATCAGCGGGCGCTGTTCGTTGACCAGCGCGCGGATGTGCTGGCGTTCCAGAGCTTGCGTTCTATTATCCAACTGCTCGGGGGTGAGCGAGCGGCCAATGCTGCGTTTTTGCGAATCCACCACGGAGCGCAGTACGGTAGTGGGGAACCAGCGCTTGGCTTGCAGCTTCGGTTCGGTGGCAACGTGTACGCGGTAGAGGCTTTCCAGAACTAGCGTTCCAGAGCTGAGGCGTTTATCGCGCACCAGATTCACCGTGCATTTGCCTTGGTGGCCTTGTAGTACCAGGTCGAGACTTTGCAGCGTCAAAGGATGCAGCCAGGTGACGAAGGGCAGATCGTCGCGGCGTAGCGCCTGGGCGCGGTCGAGCGTGTAGGTGAGGCCGGTATCGGGAATCAGCGGAAACGATTCCAGCAGCATGTCGTCGGAGGGGCGCACCACGTGGGTGGCCTCCGGCGCGTGTTCGCCGTCGAGGCCGTAACAGGCGAACACCTGGTCGAGAAAAGCCCCCGGATTGCGCGCCCTTTCCAGTTCATGCAGTTGTTGCAGCAAGGCTTGCGCGCTGTCCATGCGGCAGGAGTTGAGTTCCAGCAAGCGATCGCGGCCAGCGCGGTGGCGTTCGAGTAATTGCGCGTTGCGCGTCCGCACTTGTTGCAGCAGCGTATGCAAATTCCGTTCATCTTGCGCTTGCATCAGCGCGCCGTCGATTGGCTCATGCAGCTCATGGCACAGTTGCGCCGCTACCGGGTTGGGTGCGGTGAACAAGCCTAGTTCACGGTACAGCGCCACTAACACGGCGCTGGCGGCGTGAGTGAAATACGGTACGTGCAGTTGGATCGCATGGCGCTGACCGATGCGGTCGAGGCGGCCGATGCGCTGTTCCAAAAGATCGGGATGGCACGGCAGATCGAACAGCACCAGGTGATGACTGAACTGAAAATTACGGCCTTCGCCGCCGATTTCAGAACAGATCAACAGTTGCGCGCCGTCCTCGCGCTCGGCAAACCAGGCGGCGGCGCGATCACGTTCAATGATGCTCAAGCCTTCGTGAAACACCGCGCTTTGCACGCCGCGGTGCAGCCGCAGCCAGGCTTCCAGACTTTCGGCGACGGCGCGGTGATGGCAGATCAAGAGGAATTTTTCGCGGCGATTTTTGCGCAAAAGTTCATCCAGCCAAGTGACGCGCGGATCGCAGCGCAGCCAGGCATCGTCATCGAGAAATTGCAATTCCGGCAGCGCTGAGTGAGCTTCCGCCGCGTACTCCTGGGGCAAGGGCAATGGGTAGGCGCAGAGCACGCGCGCGGGAAAACCGCTCACCTGGCGCCGCGTATTGCGGAACACGATGCGGCCAGTGCCGTGGCGATCGAGCAGGGCGTCGAGCAAGGCGTGACTGAGCGCGCCAAGTTCGCTCTCTTGCGCCTGACTCAGCGCATCCAGTTTGGCGGCGAGATCGGCGTCGTGCACGAAGGCGCGCAATTGTTGCAAAAGCTGCGTGCGTGCGGTCTCGCTCAGCGTGGCGTAAGTGAGCAGCGGGTCGAGCAGGGTGGCCAATTGCTGGTAGCGCTGCTGTTCCTGTTGAAACGCCGGCAAGGAATGAAAGCGATCTGGATCGAGCAGTTGCAATAAACTGAAATAGGAATCCATGCCAAGCTGATCCGGCGTAGCGGTGAGCAAGAGGACGCCGGGAATCGCCTGGGTGAAGCGCGCGATAGCGGCGGCTGCGTCTGGTGCATCGAACAACAGGTGATGCGCTTCGTCGAGGATCAACAAATCCCACGCGCTTTGCAGCGCCAGTTCCGCCCACCGACTTTCGGTCAAAAACTGCCGACTGCACAGCACGAGTTGTTCGCTGTCGAAGGGGTTATCGCCCGGATGTACTTCGGTGAGCGCCGCGCAGCGTTCGTCGTCGAGAATGCTGAAGCGCAGG
>JAITMI010000344.1 GCA_031277435.1 Pseudomonadales bacterium | reverse complement strand
CCGGCTTGGCCGATGAAGGGGTTATCCGCTGGCGCGCTGCCATCGTCGTTCAGGCGCAGAATTTTGCCGCGCAGGCTGCCCGGTTCCTGCCCCGAGCCATCGCGCGTGGCGCCAAGGCTCATATACAGCTTGCCATCGGTACCGTAAGCCAACCGGGCGGCGGCGCCACCGGCGCCATCCCAGGTATCGCTGACGAGGAGTTCTTTTACGTCCGTCAGCTCAGTGCCATTCAAACGCGCGCTGGCGAGGACGAAGGCGACGGCCTTCGGTTCGGCGGACACCAGCTTGTGATAGGTGAGATAAAGCTGCTGGTTCTGCGCGAAGTCAGGATGCGGTAGCACTTCCATGAAACCGAGCAAGCCTTCCGCATGGACGGCGGGCATACCGGCGATGGGCTCCGGCGCCAGCACGCCGTCGTGCATCAGGCGCAGGCGGCCTTCGCGCTCGGTAATGAGCAGATCGCCGTTCGGCAGAAACGCGAAGCTCCACGGATGCTCCAAGCCACGCGCCACTACCGACACGTTGATTTTGGCTTGAAAGGATTGCAGATCCCAAGGCCCATCTCCCAGCGGCGCGGCGCCGAACTGCGCCGTGGCGCTCTGGGACAAGAGCAGCATCGAGGCCGCCAGCAAGGCGGGCCGGATAAGGTAGTTGAATCGACTGGACAAGGTTAGTTCCCCCGTATGTAGATGGTTGTTTTTGGGTAACACGGTCGCAAGACTAAAGGGCGCCAAGCCCGCCGTCCAGTGCGATTTCATGACGCAAGCATGCGGCCTTGTCAGTTTGGCGCATTCAGCCATGTTTCCCGCAAGCGCGGCGCCAGCAGCTCGCTCAAATAGCGCGAGAACTCCAAGGAAAAATGCCATTGGTCCCAGGTATAGGGATAGCCTTCAACGAAAACGGTACAGCTCCCGGCCTTGCAGGCGGGCTGTCTGAGGCTGATGAACTCGGCGCCGTAGCGCTTGGCCAGGCCCTCAAGTTCGTTCTCGAAGGCGGCAAGTTCATCCATGATGAGGCCCGAATTCACCAAGTCCGCATAAGCATCGTTACCAGTAAAAATACCGAACGATTCCGCCATGTTCTGGCGCAACGCGAGGTAGTTGCCAAACAACATGATGTTGTCCATGCCCGCCTCGCGCAGAAAATCCAGATAGGGCACGAGGCTGGAAGGCGCGAACCAATAATAGAGGCTGTCTATTACCACGCCATCGATGCCGGCGAGGGACTCGGGATTGAAGCGCGCTTTATTCAAAGCAAGGCACTCTTGTAAACTAGGCAATTCAAAAGTCAGTAAAGACGGAAGATCGGGGTGTGGCGGGCAGCCGCCTAAAGTGCTGCGGATAAAATGATAGTCGGGATAATCCATGCTCAGGATGTTATAGGCATCGTCCACCAGACTATCGCCGATAATCAAAATATTTATCTTGTCATTTTGTACCTGAGCACAGCCATCCAGACCGATTAGTTGGCAATCTTCGGAGATTATGGAAAAGCGTTTGTCTTTTTCAAAAGTCAGATTGAATTCCTTACCCTTGACGTTGAGCGTATCGCCGGTGCGCGAGCTTGCTGCATAACCAAGAACGGCAAGGCCGCTGAGGCTGAAAACCGCCAGTACGGCGCCCTTGACGAACAGCGGCGCGGTGATGGTTTTGGAAAAACGCAGTGGACGTTCAAAGAGGTAAAACGACAGCGCCGCCAGTATGAAAGACAACAGCAGCAAGCCCAGCTTCATCAGCGGCGCGGGCTCGCCGAGTGCGTAACGGTATAAGGAAAAGAGCGGAAAATGCCAAAGATAGAGCCCGTAGGAAATCAGGCCAATGAAAACCATTGCTTTTGAGCGCAGGAAGCGCGTTGCGATGGTTGTCCCTCCCCCGAACCAAATGGTCAAGAGGGCACCGCTGATGGGCAGCAGGGTGATCAAGGCGGGGTGTTGCGTTTGTTTGTTAAAAAGAAATAACGGTATAAAAATCAAAGCCAGCCCAATATTGCTCAGCCAGGCTAAGCGCGGGTTTATTTGCGCAGTGGAGGTTTGGCCAATAAGAGCCAATAAAGCGCCCGCCAATAATTCCCAGGCGCGCGTGGGCAAGAGATAAAAATTGGCGTCGGGAAAATGCTGGCTGCCGTATTGCGCCAAGGCCAGCGATGCCACTAACAATGCGGCAAGAATGACGATCATGCGCTGGCGGAAAAACCGGTACAGCAGCGCCAGCAGTATGGGAAACAGCAGATAAAATTGCTCTTCCACGCCAAGCGACCAAGTATGCAGCAAAGGCTTTAATTCGCTTGGCGCGGCGTAGTAGCCATCCAGTTTCCAGAACGCGAAGTTTGAAACTGACCATAACGCTGCCAGCGCGGTGGCGTAATACTCGCGCAGCGCTTCAAAACGCATGAGCGCCACAGCCGCCAGCGTAGTGCACAGCAATACCAGCAGCAGCGCGGGCAAGATGCGTCTGGCTCTGCGTAAATAAAACTGCGTGAAGCTGAAACTGCCTTCCCGCAAGCCCTTGGCGATGATCGAGGTGATCAAATAACCAGAGATCACAAAAAAGACATCGACGCCAATGTAGCCGCCTTGCAAAAGTGGATAGCCCGCGATCACGAAGTTCGCGTGGTAAATAAGCACGGCAATAACCGCCACGGCGCGTAGTCCGTCAATCTCCGGGCGGTATGCTAGGGGCATTTTTATTGCGTATTTTTCAGGGGAAAATCGGCTGACTGCGGTCTATCGATTCATATCCTCCGTTGCCGAGCATCAAGTCGCTGGCGAGGTTTTCGTCTTGGCATACGAACTGGAATGTTTCCCCTGGCGTCCAGTCCATGTAAAAACCGCTCGACCAGGTGGCGGTATAGGCGCCGGGGTCATCGATCGTGATTTCGTACTTGAGCCGTTCCAGCGAGACGCGGGTAAATTTTTCGATCAGGTGCAATTGCTCGGTGTGCGGCGAGCCGTCCGAATCGAACCACATTTTTTCATTGAAACCCACGGTATCGACCACCAGCGTGTCGCCTTCCCAATGGCCGATGGAATGGCCGTGGTAAGTCGGCTGCAAATTTTCGGGGTGGCCGCGGCCATCCAGCCAAATCTCGCGGAAATGACGCGGGCCGCCGGTGGGGAAAATGTAGATTTTTTGCATGTCGGGAAATTCCACGATCTGCGTACCGTAGGCGGTGGCGACTTCACGCGCGGCGGCGGAAGGCTTGCAGCGCACGTAAGGCTCGAAACGGGTGCGGCTGCGCGCGTCGAACAGGGCTTTGGCCCAGGGCTGATAGGGAATCTCGCTTTCGAGGATTTTGGGGAAATTCAACGGATCGGCCAAGGCTTGCGCGGCGGGCACGTAGGCGATGATCGCGCCATCGGGCACTTCGTCCAGAATGCGCAGCATCGGGCGCGAGCCGAAATTTTCCCAGGAACCGACCTGCCCCGGTACCGAGCCGAGCACGGCGCGGCCATTGGCATCGCGCGGCGGCGGCGTGTCGATGGTGCGGCTGCGGCGGGGCGCAACGCCAGAGGCTTGCGGCGAGAAACCGTTAGGAACCAGCGTGGGTTGCACGGATTGCGGCTGCGCGGGGGCAGGTTGTGATTGTTCCTGCGCGTAGGCGCAAGTCAGGGCCAGGCTGGCGCAGACGAAGGTCAGAGCGCGAAGTTTCATAGCGGTTCCTCCAAACGGAATGGCGCGATGCTAACAGGCTGCGAGGCGCTTGTTTAGGCCGCGGTGGTTCGCCGCGGAATTTTCTCTGACGCTGTCAGGTTCCGCGCCGGTGGTGGGCGGGGGGGGGCCCGGGGGGGTGAGGGGCGGCCGGCGGGCGCCGCCC
>JAITMI010000241.1 GCA_031277435.1 Pseudomonadales bacterium | reverse complement strand
ATCGCCTTGTTGGTGTTCGGCGTGTTCGGCTTGTGGTCGGCCTTCATGCCGATCGAAGGCGCCTCGCACGCGCCCGGCACCGTTACCGTCAAATCCTATAAAAAAGTGGTGCAGCATCTGGAAGGCGGTATCGTTAGGGACATTCTGGTACAAAACGGCGACAAGGTCAGCGCTGGCGATACGCTGCTGTTGATCGACAACACGCAATCCTTGGCTCAGCTCGAAATCATCAACACCCAATTGACCTCGCAAAGCGCGCTCGAAGCGCGCCTGATCGCCGAGCGCGACAATCTCGACGCGGTGAACTACCCCGATTTTCTGACCAATGGCGACGCCAAGGCGCAAGCGGAAATCGCCGGCCAGAACCAGGTGTTCCAGGCGCGCAAGACCGCGCGCGAAGGCGAAAAAGCCGTTTTGGAACAACGCATCGGCCAATTACAGCAGCAACTGGTGGGCTTGCGCGCGATGCACGACAGCAAGGCCGGCCTCGCCGAATCCTTCGCCGCCGAGCGGCAAGACATCAGCACGCTGGTCGATGAAGGCTTCGCCGACAAACAGCGCCTGCGCCAGACCGAACGCAGCTACGAACAGGCGCGCGGCGAAGCCGCGGAACTGCTCGCCAACATCGCCGCCACCGAAGTGCAAGTGGGTGAAACGCGCTTGCAGATCATTCAGAACGAAAACCGCTTCCAGACCGAAGTGGCCGACCAACTGGCGCAAACCCAGACGCAATTGAAGGATATCCGCGAGCGCGTGGTGGCGCTGAGTGATGTCGTCAGCCGCACCGAGGTCAAGGCGCCCGATGCTGGCATCGTCAACAACATGCAGGTGCACACCATTGGCGGCGTCATCAGCCCCGGCACGCAGATCGCCGAAATCGTGCCCGAAAGCGATGAACTGGTGGTGGAAGCGCACGTCAATCCGGCCGACATCGACCGCGTGGCGGTGGGCCAGGACGCCACCATCCGTTTCTCCACCTTCAGCCGCAAAACCGTGCCGACGCTCGATGGCGTGGTAATCGGCGTGTCGGCGGACAGCTTGCACGATCAGACCACCGGCGCGCAGTATTTCCTGGCGCGCCTGGAACTGACGCCCGAGTCCTTGGCTATTGCGCGCGAAGATGGCCTGATCTTCGTGCCCGGCATGCCGGCGGAGGTGTTCATCAACTCCGGTGCACGCACCTTCTTGCAATACGTTATGAAGCCCTTTTCCAACGCGCTTGCGCGCAGCTTCAGAGAAGATTGATATGAATTTACGCCTGTTACCCCTGGCTCTCGCGCTTGCCGCGGGCGGCGCCATGACCGCGTTCGCGCCGCTTGGCGCTCAGGCGCAAGAGAGCGCCGCGCAAAGCATCAGAGGCGCCTCGCTGGAAGATTTTTTCACCGCCGCGATCAACAACAGCCCCGCGCTCGACATTGCCCGCGAACGCTGGAACGTCGGTTCCGCGCGCAAAAGCCAGGCTACCGGCCAACTGTTGCCGCAAGTGAACGCCAGCGCGAATCTCTCCGATAATGACCGCACGGACAACATTGGCACGCAAACCTACCGCGGCGAACGCTATGGCGTGAGCGTCAGCCAGGTATTGTTTCACTGGCAGGCGTTCCAGGCGCGGCGTCAGGCCAGCCTGATCGAAGATCAGAACGAAGCCGAATACTACGCCACGCTCGCCGGCATTCTCACCGAAATCACTGATTTCTACTTGCAAGTGCTGCAAGCCGAGGACGCCTTGCGCTCGGTGACTTCCGAGCTTGACGCGATGAACAATCAGCTCAACCAGGTGCAGACCTTGTACGACCTGCAACTGGCCGCCATCACCGATCTTTATGAAACCCAGGCGCGGCGCGCCGCGATTGAAGCCAACAAAGTGCGGCTCGAAAGCGAAGTGACGATAGCCCGCGAAAACCTGCGCGCCGTCAGCGGCATTGAGGTCGGCGCCCTGCGCCGCCTGCCAGCGGCGGTCGAGGTTGAGCCCATGACGGAAGAACTCGAGCCTTGGTTACAGCGCGTGCGCGACAACAATCAGGAACTGCACGCGCGCGAATACGCCCTGGAAGCCGCCGACAAGCAGGTATCGGCCATGCGCGGGAGCTATTTGCCGCAGGTGTCGCTGGTGTATCAATACCAGGATTCCAACGTCGGTTTCGACAACCAGACGCTGTCGGAGAAGGTTGAAACCAACTATGTCGGCGTCAACGTGCAGGTGCCGCTCTTTGCTGGCGGCTACAACCGCGCCAGAGTGCGCGAAGCCTTCAGTATGCGCAACATCGCCGAAGGCGAATTGCGGCAGACGGAGATGGACCTGCTACAGCGCACCCGCGTGGATTATTTTCAGGTGAAGGCCGGCGAATCGCGCATCCGCGCGGCAGAGGTGCTGGCCGAATCCACCGCCGCCTCCTTCGAGGCCATGCAGCGCGGCTACGAACTTGGCACCGTAACCACGGTGGACGTGCTCAACGCGCTACGCGACCAGTTCGCCTCCCAGCGCGACTTGCAGCAAGCGCGCTACGACCACATCCGCGCGCAACTCGCGCTGCGGCGCGATTCCGGCTCCTTGAACGCCGACGACATCGTGGCCTTGAGCGAGCGGATGAACGCCTTGCCGCAAGCCGAATAAAACCAAGCCCCCAAAACACTTCCGGCGGGATAAACCCGCCGGAATTTTGTTTGTCTCTCTTGTGTGCCTCAGATCTTACGCTGCCCAAAGCGCTTGTTGAATTTATCGACGCGCCCGCCGGAATCGACGATCTTCTGCTTGCCGGTAAAGAAGGGGTGGCACTGGGAACATACGTCGATACGCAGATCCTCGGCCAGGGTGGAGCGGGTCTTGAAGCTATTGCCGCAACCGCAGGTAACGGTTACGTCTTCGTATTTCGGGTGGATATCGGCTTTCATGGGCAACCTCTCGCGGATCATCGCCACCCGGCTGAAGCTCAGCCGGAACCATGATCGTTAGTGAACTCCCGCCGCATGGCGGGAAAGGGCGCGCATTCTACCAAAAGCTTCGCTGCCGGCAAATATACGCTCAGGGCTTGAGGAAGCCGCGGTGATTGCGCACCACTTCATCGAAAATCCCTTGAAACAAGCGCCGCACGAAGGCGCCATCGAGGCCCTGTTGCTCCGCCAGATCGCCCAGGCGCACCAGTTTTTCCTGTTCCCGCACCGGGTCCACCGACTCCAGCTTGTGCGCCGCCTTCAACTGGCCCACTTGATGGGTCACTTCAAAACGGCGCGCCAGCGCGTTGAGAATTTCGGCGTCGATCTGGTCGATGCTGGCGCGTAACTGGAGCAGTTGTGGGGGCACGCGGGGGGTAGTGTCGGTTTGCATTGCGGTCACGGCTGGGTTATCTCAAGGCCGGGTAGCAACCGGCCATTACAAAGTGGGGTGCAATAGTACCCGGTTTTCCACCAAGCCCCCACCGCCTTGTCCGCGTTGACGCTAAAGCCGCTGGCACATAAGCTTCCAAAGTTGGTCAAATTGACGTACAACGTGCGCTGTCAGATATTTTTTAGGAGCGGATCATGCCTCACACTCAAGCAAAAATCGCAGGGGATACTCCCGTGCGAGGCGAGCGTCTCGGGTTCCGGCTGGATGAAGAAACCAAGGACTTGATCGAACGTGCCGCCCAGTTATCCCGGCGCAAGGTGAGTGACTTTTGCGTCACCGCGCTGGTCGATACCGCGCGCCGCACCATCGCTGAACATGAAACGCTCAGCTTGTCAGAGCGGGATCGCAAGGCGTTCTTCGACACGCTCATGCAGCCGCCCGAACCGAGCGAACGTCTGCAGCGCGCGTTTGCGGAATACCAGCGACGTGTCGCTTCCTGAACATGCGGCAGTCTCCGGATTTGCGTATTGAGGCATTGGCGGCCCACCATGATCGCGTCAATTTTTCGTGCGGGGTCGATGAGCTCGACCGCTACCTTAAAAACCAGGCTGGCCAGGATCTTCGGCGCAAGGCCAACGGCGTCTTTGTGCTGATTGAGCCGGCCAGCCTGATACGGTACTGGGGTATTACACACTTTGCGCCACCAGTCTGTCCCACGGCGAAGTGCCCGCCGCCGCGCGCAAACACCTTCCGCGTTATCCCTTGGTAAGCGCCATCCTGGTTGGCCGGCTTGCGGTTGCCGGGGCCAGACAGGGCCAACATCTTGGCGCCATGCTTCTTGTCGACGCGGTGCGCCGTGTTTACGCCAGCGCATCCACGATTGGCGCCTCCATGATGGTGGTGGACGCCAGCAGCGGGCGTGCCGCCAGCTTCTACGAAAGCCACGGCTTCATCCGCCTGCCAGAGTCGCTACGGCTCGTTTTGCCGATGGCGGTGATCGCGCGCTTGGCTGGAACATAGTTGCCGCCCGCCGCCGCGCAAGAGCGCCTATACTGTTCGCCCCGGTTTTTACACTCAACAGCCGATTGATTTGCGCGTGTCTCTTTCTGGTCCCCATTCCGCTTATATCGCCGTCGCCGTGCCCTGCCCGCTGCGGCGCTTGCTCCACTATCTGCCTGTGCCGGAGCAAGCCTTGCCGCCGCCTGGGGTGCGGGTGAGCGTGCCGTTTGGGCGGCGCGAGGTGGTGGGCATCGTGGTGCGCATTGATGCGAGCACCGATCAGGACGCGCACAAGCTGCGCCCGCTCAGCGCGGTGCTCGACCAAGCGCCCTTGCTCGATGCCGCCTTGCTCGAATGTTATCTGTGGGCCAGCCAGTATTACCTCTACCCCATTGGCCTGGCGCTGCAAACCTCGCTGCCGCCAGCGCTGCGCGAAGGCAAGCCCCTGCCCGATTTGCGGCCTCTGCACTGGCAATTGCGCGTGCCGCCAGAGGCGCTGCCGCGCCTGCGCTCCGCCCGGCAGCAGGAGGCGCTGGATCTTTTGGCGCGTTACCACAGCCTCAGCGGTGCCGAACTCTCCGCTTTGCTGGAGCGCCCCGCGCCGCCCTTGCTCAAGGCCTTGCAAGACAAGCATCTGGTGCACTTGGTCCCCATCGAGCCAGAGGCCACCGGCGCGCCGCTCTTGAAAACCCCCGCGCTGAAGTTCAACAGCGAACAGCAGGCGGTATTCACGGCGCTGCGCCAGAGTCTGGGCGCTTTCAGTTGTCATCTGCTCGAAGGCATCACCGGCAGCGGCAAAACGGAAATTTACTTGCAGTTGATCGCGGAAGTCTTGGCCAAGGGCCAGCAGGCGCTGGTATTGGTGCCGGAAATCAGCCTGACGCCGCAAACCCTGACGCGCTTCCGCGAGCGTTTTCAGCGCGAGATTGTGGCCTTTCATTCCGGCCTGACCGACAAGGAACGCCTCGAAGGCTGGGCCAAGGCGCAAAGCGGCGCGGCGCAAATCGTCATCGGCACCCGCTCGGCGGTGTTCACGCCGCTGTGCAATCCGGGCTTATTCATCATTGATGAGGAGCACGACGACTCCTACAAGCAGCAGGACGGCTTCCGCTATGGCGCGCGCGATCTTGCCATCTGGCGCGCGCGGCAACTGGGTTTGCCGGTACTACTCGGCTCCGCCACGCCCTCGCTGGAAAGCCTCAACAACGCCCTGCGCGGGCGCTATCGCCTGCATCAATTGCACCAGCGCGCGGGTGTGGCGCAGACGCCGCTCTTGCGCCCGGTGGATTTGCGCCAGCAGACGCTATATGAAGGCTTTTCACAAACCTTGCTGCAAGCGGTGCGCCGCTGCCTAGAGCGGGGTGAACAGGTGCTGATTTTTCTCAACCGCCGCGGTTTCGCGCCGATGCTGCGCTGCCAGCATTGCGGCTGGTTCGCCGAATGCCCGCGCTGCGAACGCGCCTACACCCTGCACCAGCAGCCGGGCGCCTTGCGCTGCCACCACTGCGACGCCCACAAACCAGTGCCGCCGCGCTGCGAACAGTGCGGCGCGGCGGAGCTTTCCGGCGAAGGGCTCGGCACCGAACGCAGCGAGCAACGCTTGCAACTCGAATTTCCCGACTTCCCCATCCTGCGCATCGACAGCGACACCACCCGCGCCGCCGGACGCCTGCACGAACTGGTGCAGACGGTGCAAAGCGGCATTCCCTGCGTGTTGGTGGGCACGCAGATGATCGCCAAGGGCCATCATTTCCCCAAGGTGAGCCTGGTGGGCGTGCTCGATGCCGACAGCGGCCTGTTCAGCGCCGATTTCCGCGCTCAGGAAAATTTGGGGCAACTCTTGACCCAGGTCGCCGGGCGCGCCGGGCGCGGGGACGTGCCGGGCACGGTGCTGATTCAGACCTGGTACCCCGAACACCCGGCGCTACTGCGTTTGCTGCATGAAGGCTACGGCAGCTTCGCCCGGCATCTGCTCGACGAACGCCGCCAAGGCGCGCTGCCGCCGTTCATGCACTTCATCCTGCTGCGCGCCGAAGCCATGCAGCGCGACCTGCCGCCGCGAGTGCTCGGCCTCGCCCGCCACTGGCTGGCGCAGCACCCTGCGCCGGGGCTCGAATGCTTCGGCCCCATGCCCAGCCCCTATGGCAAAAAAGCCGGGCGTTTCCGCGCCCAATTGATTCTGCAAGCCGCCACGCGGCAACCGTTGCAGCAAGCGGGCCAGGCGCTGGCACAGTGGCTCGACGCCCAGCCCGAGGCGCGCAAGGTGCGCTGGGCGCTGGATGTGGATCCTTTGGATTTTAGTTGAGGCAAACACCTTGAATCCCTTATCGAATTCAAGCTACGCTTGCCGGCAATTATCGCGTGTGTAGAATTACACAAATGAACAGCAGCGACGTCATCAACCGCTTGCAACGCGAAGGGTGGGTGCAAGTCCATGTGAAGGGCTCTCACCACAAGTTCAAGCACCTGCGGCGGCCCGGCCACGTAAGCGTGCCGCACCCGAAGAAAGACTTGCCGCTCGGCACTGTGCGCAACATCTACCGGCAGGCCGGCTGGTCCTGGCCTTAGGAGGAAAGCCCCATGTTCTATCCCCTGTATGTCCATCACGATGAAGGCAGCAGCTATGGCGGTACCTTCCCGGACATTCCGGGCTGTTTCACCGCCGCCGATGCCTTGGCCGATTTGCCGCGCATGGCGCAGGAAGCGGTGGAAGTTCATTTCGAAGGCGAAGACATGGACATTCCAGCGGCCAGCGACATCGCCCAATGGCAAGCTCACCCTGATTACCAAGGTGGGTTTTGGCTGCTGGTGGATATCGACCTGAGTAAAGTCAATGCCAAGCCGCTACGGCTGAACGTGTCTCTGCCGGCCAACCTGGTACAAAACATCGACCGCTATGCTCAGGCACACCACATGACCCGTAGCGGTTTCCTGGCGGCGGCGGCGCGTGCGGCGATGGAGCGCTGAGGCAATCCGCACGCACGCTGTCCGTACTCGCCGCAATCCTTCATAATAAGCGCCAGTTTTTGCTTCGAGCCCAACTCATGGCCCAGGACTACGCCAAATATCGCGGCAAGAACGCCGCACACGGCGCGCGCCGCGCCGCCGCTACTCGCATGTCACCGCCGGCCAGCACGCACTGGAATTGGTACGTGGCGGGGGTGTTGTCGGGGTTGTTCGCGGTGTTCGTCGGTTACATCGGTATCGCCAATTTTGGCGCCGAGACGCCCAGCGAAGCGCCAGTGGCGCAAGTGGTGGTGGCGCAAGACGACTTGCCGGTGTTCAGCTTCTACCAGGATCTGGCCAACGCCCGCGTGGACGTAAGCGCCCCGGTTACCACTACGCCCGCCGCCACGCCAACCGCGCCGGCTCAATCCACGCAAAATAACCCGGCAACTACGCAGGCCACTAACGCCAATGCGCAAAACGCCGCCACGCCGCCAGCCGCCACGGTTGCGACGGCGGCAACGTCAAGCTCCACAGCGTCAAGCACAGCGCCAGCGGCCGCCAGCGCGGCTTCCGACACGCGCCAATACCTGCTGCAAGCGGGTTCGTTCCAAAACCGCCAGGACGCCGAAAGCCGCCGCGCCCGTATTCTGCTGCTCAATCTCAACGCCAGCGTAGTGCCCGGCGTGGTTTCCGGGCGCACCTGGCAGCGCGTGCAGGTGGGGCCTTTCAATGGCCGCCAAAGCGCCGAGGCGGCGCGGACGCTGCTGGCCGAAAACAACATCGATTCGATTCCGCTGATCGTGCGCTAGCATCTTGGCTCACGCATACTGGATCGCCCATTCTTTTTCTGGAGTCCCCATGGAACAACTGCACGGCACCACCATCGTTTCGCTGCGCCGTGACGGCAAGGTCGTCATCGGCGGCGATGGTCAGGTCACCCAAGGCCATACCGTGATGAAAGGCAATGCGCGCAAAGTGCGCCGCCTGTATCGCGAACAAGTATTGGCCGGTTTCGCCGGCGGCACCGCCGACGCCTTCACGCTGTTCGAGCGTTTCGAGGAACAATTGGAAAAACACCAGGGCAAACTGGTGCGCGCCGCGGTGGAATTGGCCAAGCTCTGGCGCACCGAACGCGCGCTGCGCCGGCTCGAAGCCTTGCTCTTGGTAGCGGACAAGGAAAGCTCGCTCATCATTACCGGCAACGGCGATGTGATCGAACCCGAGGATAGCCTGATGGCGATCGGCTCCGGCGGCGCCTACGCGCAGGCCGCGGCGCGGGCGCTGCTCGACAATACCGCGCTCGATGCGCGCGGCATCGTCGAAAAAAGTCTGCATATCGCCGCCGATATTTGCATCTACACCAACCATCGTCTCACCATCGAAGAACTCAGTTACTAATACCATGTCTCAACTCAGCCCCCGCGAAATCGCCGCCGAACTCGACAAGCACATCGTTGGCCAAGGCGCCGCCAAGCGCGCCGTGGCCATCGCGCTACGCAACCGCTGGCGCCGTATGCAATTGCCCGAAGCGCTGCGCAACGAAGTCACGCCCAAGAATATTTTAATGATCGGTCCAACTGGCGTCGGCAAAACCGAAATCGCGCGCCGTCTGGCCAAGCTGGCCGGCTCGCCCTTCATCAAGGTGGAAGCCACCAAGTTCACCGAAGTGGGCTACGTGGGCCGCGACGTCGATTCCATCATCCGCGATCTGGTATTCGTGGCGATGAAATTATTGCGCGAACAAGAATACGAAAAAGTCAGCGCGCAAGCCGCTAACGCCGCCGAGGATCAAGTGCTCGACGCGCTCTTGCCCGGCATCGGCGAACGCCAGGACAGCGACACGCGGCAGGTATTTCGCAAAAAATTGCGCGAAGGACAGCTCAACAACAAGGAAGTCGAAATCAAACTCAGCTCGCGCCTGGGCGCCATGGAAATTCTCACCCCGCCCGGCATGGAAGAAATGAGCAGCCAGCTCAGCAGCATGTTTTCCAGTTTACAAAGCAGTCAAAAACAAAGCCGCCGCATGACGGTAAAAGCCGCGCTCAAGGCGCTGCAAGAGGAAGAAGCCGCCAAGCTCATCAACGAAGAAGATCTCAAAACCCGCGCTATTGAACTCACCGAACAAACCGGCATCGTATTCATCGACGAAATCGACAAGGTCACCACCCGCAATGAACAATCAGGCGCCGGCATTTCGCGCGAGGGCGTGCAGCGCGATTTATTGCCCTTGATCGAAGGTTCCACCGTGAGCACCAAATACGGTTCGGTGAAAACCGATCATATTTTATTCATCGCTTCCGGCGCGTTTCATTTGTCGCGGCCTTCCGATTTGATTCCAGAATTGCAGGGGCGTTTGCCGATCCGGGTGGAGTTGAGCGCGCTCGGCAGCGAGGATTTCCGCCGCATTCTCACCGAGCCCGACGCCTCGCTGTGCAAGCAATATCAGGCGCTGCTCGCCACCGAAGGCGTAGAGATCGAATTTTGCGCCGAAGGCATCGCCCGCATTTCCGAAATCGCCTGGCAAGTGAACGAACGTACCGAAAACATCGGCGCGCGGCGGCTGCACACGGTGATGGAAAAATTGCTGGAGGACGTATCCTTCGCCGCCGACGCGATGGCCGCCTCCGGCAGCGGCAAGGTCTCGATCGACGCCGCCTTCGTGAACGAGCGGCTCGGCGAACTCGCCACCAACGAAGACCTCAGCCGCTTCATCCTCTGACCATGCAACCTTCCGCCCTGCGCCTGCGCAAACGCAGCAACGTGCTCGAACTCGATTACTCCGATACGGCGTTCACCCTGCCGGCGGAATTGCTGCGCGTGTATTCCCCGTCCGCCGAGGTGCGCGGCCACGGGCCGGGGCAAGAAGTGCTGCAAGTGGGCAAGCGCTGGGTAAAGCTGACGGAAATTGAACCGGTGGGCCATTACGGCGTAAAACTGCATTTCGACGACGGCCACGGCACCGGCATCTACACCTGGGACTA
>JAITMI010000315.1 GCA_031277435.1 Pseudomonadales bacterium | reverse complement strand
CGGCGGCGCTGCGGTTCCAGCGCTGGGCGCTGAGCGCTTGTTCAATTTCCTGGCGCTGCAAGGCGTCGAGTTTGCCATCGAGCGCGAAGGCGGCGTTTGACGGTGTTTCCGCCTGCGTTGATGTGGCGAAATTTATCGAGGGCTCCATAAAATCATATATTTCCAAACGCGAACCGTCGGCCAATACGGCGGCGTGATGCAGGAGATTTTCGAGTTCGCGCACGTTGCCGGGGAAGGTTTGCCGCATGAGCCATTGCAAGGCGTCAGGGCTCAGGCTGAAGGGCGGCGCGCGCAGTTCGCGGGCCAAACGGTACAGAATATGCTCGATCAACAGCGGTAAATCCTCGCGCCGTTCGCGCAGCGGCGGCACGTACAGGCTGAGAACCTTGAGGCGGTAATAAAGATCCTGCCGCAGCCGCCCAGCGCTCACTTCGCGCGCCAAATCCTTGTGGCTGGCGCTGATGAGGCGCAAATCCACCGCGATTTCGCGCGTGCCGCCCAGAGGCCGGATGGCGCGTTCCTGCACCGCGCGCAGCAGTTTGGCTTGCAGCGGCAGCGGCAACTCGGCCACTTCATCGAGAAACAAACTGCCGCCCTGCGCCGCCAGGAACAAGCCTTCACGATCCTGCGCGGCATGAGTGAAGCTGCCCTTGCAGTGGCCGAAAAGTTCGCTTTCCAATAATTCCGCCGGAATCGCGCCGCAATTGACCGCGACAAACGGACGCTCGCGGCGCGGACTTTCCGCGTGTAAGGCGCGCGCGACCAGCTCCTTGCCGCTACCGGTTTCACCGCCAATAAATACCGGCGCCACACTGCGCGCAATCTTGCCAATGCGCTGACGCAACAGCAGCATGGCCGGCGCCTGCCCAACGAGCAGCCGCGCGCCAGGGGTGTGTAGTGGAACAATATTGGCCGATTGCATGGCGCCTCCCGCCGGCGCTCGAACATGGCACCGGTCACCACAACATAGTTCAGGCTTGTGGAACGCGCCAATTTTTATTATTTCTTTGTAGCCATTGCGCGCGGGGCCGCGCAATTCATGCTGCAAACGGCATGAGAGAGTGCAGGGCGCGCAAGCGCTCAGTCCACCTCGGCGAACAGTACGGTGGCGGGGATCGTCAGATCAACCGACTCAAAGCGCACCGCCGCGTCATCATCGAAACGGTGCAACACCCAGAGGCCATCTGCGCCTCGGCGGAACACCGTGGTGCTGCGCTCGTCCGGATCAATGAACGCGATTTCGCGCAGCGAGGGGGTGTCCTGGTAGTGGCGGAATTTCTTGAACAGATCGTGCCCGGCGGTACTTGGCGACAGCACTTCGATGATCAGCGTGGGCTCGCGGACGATGAGCCGGTCCTGATGATCCGCCTCGCTACAGGTGACTACCACATCCGGGTAGAAGAACTTGTTTGCGGTGGCGGCGGCGACCTTCACATCCGCCATGTAAGTGCGGCAGGGCGTGCCGGCGAGGTGCTGACGTAGAGCCATGTAGGCATTGCCAGCCACCATGACATGCCGTTTCGTCGCTCCCGTCATGGCGAATATCTCGCCATCGATGAACTCATGGCGTTCGGGCTGTTCGGCCTCCCAGGCCAGAAACTCCTCGGCGGTCATTTTGCGGGTGGTGTTGACTGCTGCGTTTCCCATGGCGTCCTCGCAGGTAGTGAGCTTGGGCGAGTATCGCCGCGCGCGCCTGTTCCCGCAAGAGAAAGCGAGGCGGGGCACGTTTGCGGCTTCGCAGGATGACTACTTGAATTTGTAAGCACTCTCCTTAACGCTTGCCAAGATACAACTTCGCATGTTCCGCGCAGCAGAACCATTCGTTATTCTGGCGCTGGGCTTCGGGTTCTGGCAGGTACAGCGAGCAATAGCGGCACTGCACTACCTTGACGCCGGCGGGCGGGCGCTGGGTTTGCCCGGCGGCGGAATTTCTGGCTTGGGTTTGCGCGCCTTGCAGCCAGCGGCGCAGGGTGAGCCAGGCAAACCAGGCGATGGCGAGCAAAAAGAGAAGTCTGAAGGACAAGGCGAAGCACCGTAGTTTTTGCCAAGGCGGCGGGATTCGCTGACAATACCGCAGCGGTTTTTCCTAATCCAGTCATCCGAGGCTCGCTTGCCTATTTCCCCCTCTCTTTCCCGTTTTACACTGGCCTTGGCGCCGCTCAATCCCTTGGTGGGCGACATCGACGGCAATACCGCCCTGGCGCTCGCCGCCGCGCGCCGCGCGTGCGATGAATTTGGCGCGGCGGTGGTGGTGTTTCCGGAACTCGTGCTCAGCGGTTCCGTGGCGGAGGATTTATGGTTGCGTCCGGAACTTGATGCGCGCATCGAACAGGCGTTGGCGCGGCTCTGCGAAGCGCGCTTGCCGGCTTGTTTGATTGTGGGTTATCCAGGGCGCGAGGACGGCAAGCGTTACAACATGCTGGCCTGCATCGAGGGCGGCGAGTTGCGCGGGGTTTATCGCAAGGCGCGCCTGGCCGATTACCGTAGCTCCGACGAACGGCGTTATTTTCAGCCTGGCGCGCCGGATACCTTGGTGCTGAAGGTGGGCGCCGTGCCGCTGGCCTTGTGCATCGGCGAGGATTTGGAACGCGATGACGTGATGACCCAGGCGCGCGCGGCGGGGGCGCGCATGATGGTGAATATCAGCGCTATGGCGTATCACACAAAACTGGATCAGCGGCGCCGCGAGCTATTGCGGCGGCGCGCGCGCGAGGGCGCCATGCCGCTGCTTTATGTCAATCAAGCGGGCGGACAGGATGAACTGGTGTTCGATGGCGCCGCGCTGCTGGTGGATGCTCAGGGTGAAGTATTGGCGCAAGCGCCGCGTTTCGCCGCGGAATTATTGCCAGTGGAAATTTCGGTACAAAATGGCGATTGTACGTTCCCCGCCTTGCCGCCGCCCTTGCCAGAGTTGAGCGCGGAGGCGGAACTGTACGCGGCGCTGGTGTTGGCGCTGCGTGATTATGTGGAGAAAAACCGCTTTGTTGGCGTGGCGCTGGGGCTGTCGGGCGGCATCGATTCGGCATTGACCTTGGCCTTGGCGGTGGATGCCCTGGGGCCAGCGCGCGTGACGGCGCTGATGATGCCCTATACCTACACCGCGCCCATGAGCCTGGACGACGCTGAGGCACAGGCGCGCGCGCTGGGCGTGGCCTATCACGTATTGCCGATCGCGCCGCTGATGAGCGCGTGCACGCAAACGCTGGCGCCGCAATTTAGCGAAGGGCTGGGTGATATCACCACGCAAAATCTGCAAGCGCGCTGCCGCGGTTTATTATTGATGGCTTGGTCAAATCAGCGCGGCTTGCTGATATTGACCACCAGTAACAAAAGTGAAATGGCGGTGGGCTATTCCACTCTGTACGGCGACATGGCCGGCGGTTTCGATGTGCTCAAGGATGTGGTGAAGTTACAAGTCTATGCCTTGGCGCGCTATCGCAACACGGTGGCGCCGGTGATTCCAGAGCGGGTGCTGACGCGCGAACCCTCAGCGGAATTAGCGCCGGATCAGCGCGATGCGGACAGCCTGCCGCCTTACGCTGAACTGGACCGCATCGTGGAACTCTACGTGGAACAAGAGCAAAGCCTGGAAGCCATCATCGCCGCCGGTTTCGAGCGCGCCAGCGTGGCAAAGGTGCTGCGCATGGTGGATCGCGGCGAATACAAACGGCGGCAGGCGCCGCTTGGCGTGCGCGTCAGTGAGCGCGGTTTTGGGCGCGAGCGGCGTTATCCGGTTACGTCGGGTTGGGGCTCTGGGGCTTAACGGCGTTTCGGTACAAATACCAATGTAGTAGTTGCAACAGCGCCGCGAAGCCAAGTGTACCGAGCAGTAAAAATCCGATAGGCAGCGGCGTGTCGTTGTGCAGCCAGGCCAATAGCGGGCCGGCTAGCGAGCCGATGCCAAAGCGCAGGGTGCCGGTTACCGCGGAGGCGGAGCTGGCTTGATGCGGAAATTGCACCACCACCAGCGCATCCACGTTCACCGAACAAATGCCAAGCGCGCCCACCATGCCCACGAAAGCGACGACAGTGGGCCAGAGTCCCAACTCAAACCAGCTCGCCAGCGTCATCGCCAGCGCAGAGGTGATGGCCAGCGCCTGGCCCAAATGCAACATGCGCCGCGCGCCCAGGCGCGACACCAGGCGCAGGTTGAGGTAGTTGGCCAAAATCAGCGCGCTGGCGGAACAGGCGAACAGCAGGCTGAAACGGGTCTCTCCCACGCCGTAATAGGTGATGTAAATGAAGGACACGGAAGTGATGTAAGTGAAGAAACTCAAGGACATCGACATGCCGCTCAATAGATCAAGATGAATGCCGCGCTTGCTGAGAATCAGCCGGTAATTGCCGAGGAAACTGCGCTGTTCGCCGCCGCTCGGCCGCGTTTCCGGCAAGAGACGCCAAGCCAGGAGCAAGAGCAAGAGGGCATAGACGCCCAGCGCGCCGAAGATGCCGCGCCAGGGGCCGAGATAGAGCACGAGGGAGCCCAGCGAGGGCGCCAAGAGCGGCGCCAAGAGCATGATCATCATCATCGCCGACATGCCCTTGGCGGCGTCCTTGCCGTAGACATCGCGCACCATCGCTGGCACCGTCACCGTGGCGGCGCTGCCGAGCAGTCCTTGAAATAAACGCAACGCCAGAAACAGTTCCGCGCTGGGGCTGAACGTGAGCAGCAAGCTCGACAGCGCGAAACCGGACAAACCAAACAGCGCCAAAGGCCGCCGCCCATGACGGTCGGACAAAGGCCCAAACAGCAACATGCCGCCGCCGAAACCCACCAGAAAAATGCTCAGCGAATTCTGGACCAGGCTGATATCAACGTCGAAATCCTTGGCGATTTGCGGCAGCGCCGGCAGGTACATGTCGATTGCCAGCGCCGCCAGGGCGGCGATGCCGGCCAAGAGCGGCAAGGGCAGGGCGCGGCGCTCTATCGGAGTAGTAGGCGGGGTAGTAGGCGAGGTAGCGGGATCATTCATGATCGACCGTGCGATCAATAACGGCCAATGGCCATTTCCAGGCGCACGGCGGCGAACAGGCCGGATTCATAACCGGGCCAGGGCGCGCTTAGCGGCTCGGGCATTTTTTTCACCCAACTGTAGCCGGGGGTGAACTCCCAGAACAGCCAGGGGCGCAGAATGTTCTGGCGCAGGCGGAAGCCGACGCGGTAGGCGTCGATGTCCGGATGCGCGGAATTGCCGGCCAGCCGCACGAAATAACTGATGCCGCCACTGTTGGCGCCGATCACGGTGTATTCCAGCGCGGTGGCCCATTCGTTGCCGGCCAATTCTTCCTGCGTGCGGAATTCGCTCGACCAGCGTAGCAGCGTGTTGTCGCTGAGCGTGCGGTCGAACTGCACTTGGGTGAAGGCGCCATAGCCGGTGGCGTCGATGAAATACACCGTTTCCGACAGGCGCGCCACGTAATCGTCGGCGAAGGGCCGCTCGTAGCGCCAGCGCAGCGAGGTGCGCAGCTTGAGATTGGAACGCAGACCAAGGCGGAAGTCGAAACGGGAGTAGTCGGCATCGGCCAGATTCACTTCCAGGTTGGCGCGGGTGCTGCTTTGGGTGGTGAGCATGTCGTTCTGCTCGTAATAGGTGGAGCCTTCGCCGCGGTCGTCGGAAAACACCAGTTGCAAACGGTCGCTCAGACGCGGCAGATGCACGGTGCCGCGCAGGCTGACGCGGAAATCACTACCGTCCGAGTGATCCCAGGAAGTTTGCGTGATCAGGCGCAGCGAGGAATAAGCGGCTTCAAGGTCGCTGCGCTCGGAGCCGAAATAGCGGTCAATGCTCTGCGCCAGCGCGTTGGCGTGGTTGCTGCTGGTGGCCTGGGTCTCATCCAGCCAGCCGAGGCCGAAAAAGCCTTCGCGTTCCTGCTGTTCCAAATCCT
>JAITMI010000263.1 GCA_031277435.1 Pseudomonadales bacterium | reverse complement strand
AGCGGCCAGGCCAAGAGCGTGGCCCACAGCGCGGGCTTACCGAAACGTAGAAGAAATAGCATCAAAATATCGCCAAACCCGCCGCCCAATACTTTGCGGATGCCGATTTCCTTGGTGCGGCGCCGGGCTTCAAAAGCCACGAGGCCGTAAAGCCCTAAGCAGGAGATCACCACCGCCAGCGTCGAAAATCCCAGCAGCAGGCGGCCTTCCCGCTGCTCTCTGTCGAGCGTCTGCCGCATGTTGTTTTCCACGAAATCAATTAAAGGCTGGCCAACGCCGACCACTTCGCGCCAGATGCGCTCCAAATCGCCCGCGATGGTTGGCATGGCCTGTGGGGCGACCTTCAGCGAGAGATACCAGCCAATATCCGTTTGCAGTTCATAAACTTCGTTGCCCATCGGCGCGAGCAATGAGTTGAACTGGTTGTCGGCGATGACGCCAATGATTTCCGCCGAAGACCGAATTCCATATTGAACGTCAATCAGCGCCCCCACGGCGGCGGCGGGACTGGGGAAGCCCAAGGCTCTGCTCGTCGATTCGTTGATGACAAGGCGTCCGGCTGATTGCGGTGTTTCATCCGTAGCCAGCGCGTCCCGGCTGGCGCCATCGAGCGTTTCGTCATACAGGCGGCCAGCGAGCAAGCGCATGTTGTAAACCGAAAAGAAATCGTAATCGATGTAGTAAGAATCGGCTTTGATGCTTTGCGTTCCGCCGTCTCGCTTCAATGTTACGTTAGGGTACAGCCCGCCTAAGGAATTGGCGGATCGCGAAGCCCAGGCAGCCTGCTCAACGCCCGCAAGCGCGGATACCGTGTTGCGCAATGCGGCCATCTGGTCTGGCATATTGACCAAGTACAGGGACACCACATTCTCCCCGTCGAACCCATGATCGCGCTGCCGCATGTACGCCAGTTGCAGATAAACCGCCAAGGTGGCGATGATCAGCGCCGTGGCGATCAAAAATTGGAAACCCACCAGAAGCTGGCGCAAACTTCTGACACCGAGCGTTCCACTTTGCCCGCCTGGCCTGAGCACGCGATCCGGCCTTTGCCGGGACAGCACCAGCGCGGGATACAAGCCGCCAATCGCGCCTACCGCCAAGACTAGCGCCGCCGGGGCGAGCCAGGTTGATCCTTGCAACAAATTGAAATCCAGCGCTGTGCCCATCAGCGTTGCGAATACCGGCAGCAATAGCTTGAGCAGCGCCAAGGCCAAGATCAGAGCAAAACCGGTCAATAACAAAGACTCGAACACAAATTGCGTGAGCAAGGAACCGCTCAAAGCGCCCATTACTTTGCGTATGCCAACTTCACGCTGGCGCTCAACACTGCGCGCCAGATTCAGCGCCACGAAATTGGCGAGGCTGACCGCCAGCGCCAACACGCCGATCAAGGCGAAGCCGTTGACCGTGTTCTGAAAGCCGCCCTCCTCGCCCAAAAGCGGATTGAAGTGGACATCACCAATGAACTGCAAACGATAGCGGAGCAGATCCAGCGGGTTGCCCATTGGCACGCCAAAAGGCTCTTGTACCTGTTGTTCTATGAATTCATCCAGGCGCGCCTGCAAATCCTCGGGAGAAACGCCGTCCCGCAGTAGAAAATAGCTATACGTGTTTCCAATCCAGGTGCGCAGTTGCGATTCGGAGAAAACGCTGTCATTCCAGGAAGTAAAATTCTGGAAGTACGGACGCAATACGCCGTTGCCCTCCGGGATGCGATAAATGGCGGCCACTTCAAAGAGCGCGTCTTCCTTCCCATCCACTACCAAAGTCAAAATTTTGCCCAGCGCCTGCTCGTTCCCAAATAAAAGCGCGGCATTCTCCTCGCTGAGCGCAATGCGATTGGGAGCCGCGAGGACATCCTCCAGATTGCCCGCCACCGTTTCAAAATCGAACACGTCTAGCAACTCGCGATCCGCCATGAACAGCGGGAGGGTGAACTCCTCTGCATCCACGAACACCCTGAAGCCTCTGGAGAATACCCGCGCAGCGGCTTCTATGTCGGATGAAAAAAACTCCCGCAACTGAGGGGCTGCCTTGTGTGATGATTGGTTGGTGACTATTGGATCGGTAGCGGGGTAAAGCTCATTGATGAGACGCACGATCCGATCCGATTTTTCCCAATGCTGGTCCCAGGAATATTCGTCACGCACGTAAATGCCGATCATCAGGAAGGCGCACAAGCCAAGCGCCAAGCCGAGGATATTGATGACCGCGCTTACCTTTTGGCGGCGCAGATCGCGCAGGAATACGCGGAGGTAGTTGAGCCATAGAGCCATGGTTTTTTCCTTTTTGATGTAGTTAGTATTTTGGATTGTCTGCGTTATTTTTGCCCTGTGCCGGGCTTCTGCGCGCTGCGCTGATTCAAGGTAACTACCTGAAAATAAGCAAAAATCATGCCAATATATGAATTCATTATAAATCAATAGTTTATAAAAATTCACCCTCTTTTTTTCAGTATGAAGTGTCCGTTGGCGGACGTTTTTTGTCCGAATACGGACACTTTGCTCCGCGCGGCATGACGCAGTGAAGTTCCGCGACAGGCGCCTGAAGGAGGTTTTCTTCTTTGTCATTGCGAGCCGCCGAAGGCGGTGAAGCAATCCAGCCTCGTCGTTGGATTGCTTCGCTGCGCTCGCAATGACGAAGGTTTGTTTATCAAGCAAAAGTTTCGTCCGCCGCGGCCTATTGAGACGTCCCCCTTCGCTAATTGCCGGAGCAAGTTGTACTCTGGGTGCGTCATGATTTACGGGAACGTCAAGTTGAGCGCGACTAACCATTCCGCATGGTCAAACCGCTTGACGCCGTGCAACAGTTGCACAACACTATGCCCCATGCCCACCATCCATCGTATCGGCTCAACCACCATCCGGGTAAATACTCCCGACCACTTGCCGCCGTATGTGCACGTAGTCTTGGCTAATTGGAGAGCAACGCATGATTCACCAGCCGCAACATACGATCACCTCGGCCAATCCCATCGGTGGCGCAAAGCTGGAACTGGCGCTGACCTTCGCCGACGGCTTCGCCGCTACGGTCAAGCTCAAGGATTGGAGCCGCCGTAAGGCGCTGGCGGCCCTGTCTGACCCCGCCGTGTTCGCCGCCGCCCGCGTGGACGCGCACGGCGGCTATGTCGTATTCATAGAAGATGATCTGGAACTGGCCGCCGATAACCTGCGTAATCTGGCCATTGAGCAGTCCGGCGGCATCGGCCATGAACGGATGTGGAACTGGATGCACGCCAACAACCTCACCCAGGAGCGGGCAGCGGCAGCCATCGGTATTTCGCGGCGAATGCTGAATTACTATCTGTCTGGCGCCAAAGCGATCCCGCTGACGGTGTGGCTGGCCTGCGTCGGCTGGCAATATCAACGGCAACAGGAAATGGTGGCCTGATTCTCGTGTTTGGCGCCGGTTTCGGCCCTTTGCCTAACTGGCTCATAACCAGCCAAAACCTTTGGCTATCAAGCCGGCCAAGCCGAGCGCCACGGCGATGAGCGCGCCAAACAACAGGCGAAAAGCGGCTATTCCTTAAACGTTAACCAGTTCCGCCAATTCGCCTCGCAACGGCAAGCAGATACCCCGTGCCAGGCTCCCCGTTTTTGGGAAAATAAAAAAGTCATTCATAACGCAAAGCCCGCACCGGCCTGATGCGAGTCGCGGCAAACACCGTAGCGCTCACCGTGAGCCAGACGATGAAACTCACGAGCAAACCCGCCGCCAAACAAGCAAGCGCCAATACCCAGCGATCGATTTGATAAGGGAAGCGTTCGAGCCAGCGCAACACAGCCCAGAGCGCCAGCGGCCAGGCCAAGAGCGTGGCCCATAGCGCGGGCTTGCCGAAACGTAGGAGAAATAGCATCAAAATATCGCTGAAACCGCCGCCCAATACTTTGCGGATGCCGATTTCCTTGGTGCGGCGCCGTGCTTCAAAAGCCACGAGGCCGTAAAGTCCCAGGCAAGAAATCACCACCGCCAGCATTGAGAAACCCAACAGCAGGCGGCCTTCCCTTTGCTCTCTGTCGAGCGTCTGTTGCAGGTTGTTTTCCGCGAAATTAATGGGAACTGGGCCAAAGCCGATTACGTCGCTCCAGACGCGCTGCAAGTCATTGGCGATGGTGGGCATGGCTTGTGGAGCGATCTTCAGCGTGAGGAGCCGGCCGCGTTCCGGGTGCAGTTCATAGACTTCATTGTGCGCTGGCGCAAGCAGCGAAGAGAACTGGTTATCAGCAATTACGCCGATGATTTCTATGGTGGCTAGCCCGCTCTTAATCAGTTCCCCAACGGCAGCGGCGGGGCTTGGGAAACCCAAGGCTCTGCTCGTTGATTCATTGATCACCAGCGGGCGGATTCTATCGAGGGAGGCGAGCGCCTCCACGCTCGCATCGCCGAGCGCTTCGTCATAGAGACGGCCAGCGAGCAAGCGCATGTTGTAAATTGAAAAGAAATCGTAGTCGATGCTATAAGCCGCAGCCTCGATGCCGATGCCTTCCTCCCCGCCGCTTCGGATCAAATTTTCGGTCTGCACCGGAGCGAGGTCATTAGGCTCATGCGAAACCAGGGCCAACTGTTCCACGCCCGGTAGCGCGGCCACCGTGTTGCGCAGCGCGGTAAGCTGGTTTTGCACGCCGTTGATGTTTACTCTCACCGTCACCACGTTCCGTGCATCAAACCCGTGATCACGCTGCCGCGTGTATGCCAGTTGCAGGTAGACCACGAGCGTGGCGACGATCAGCGCCGTGGCGATCAAAAATTGAAAACCGGTCAAAAACTGGCGAAAGCCATGCGCGCCGAGCATACCGCTTTGCCCGCCCGGCCTGAGTACACGATCCGGCCGTTGCCGGGACAGTACCAGCGCCGGGTACAGCCCGCCAATCGCGCCCACTGCCAAGACTAGCGCCGCCGGGGCGAGCCAAGTTGAGCCTTGCAACAAATTGAAATCAAGCGTCGTGCCCATCAACGTTGCGAATACTGGCAATAGCGGATCGAGCAACACCAAGCCCAAGATTAGCGCAAAACCGGTCAATAACAAAGACTCGAACACAAATTGCGTGAGCAAGGAACCGCTCACGGCGCCCATTACCTTACGTATGCCAACTTCACGCTGACGTTCGACGCCGCGCGCCAGATTCAAGGTCACGAAATTGGCCAAGCTGACCGCCAGCGCCAACACGCCGATCAACGCAAAGCCGTTGACCGTGGTTTGAAAACCGCCCTCCGCATCGCCCAAAAGCGGATTGAAGTGGACATCGCCGATGAACTGCATGCGATAACGGAAGAACTCCAATAGCATTTCCGCCGGCATTGGCCTGCCAAAAGGCGTCTGCACTTGCTGCTCTACGAACTCGTCCAGGCGCGGCGCCAAGTCCTGGGGAGAAACGCCGTCCCGCAGTAAAAAATAGCCGCTCGAACTCCCACTCGCGTAGGGTTGCGATTCGGGCATGACGCTTTCATTCCAGGGTGTGAAATTCTGGAAATATCCAAGCAATGCGCCATTGCCAGCCGGGATGCGATAGACGGCGGCCACTTCAAAGATCGCTTGTTCTTGCCCGTTCTCTACCAAGGCCAAGGTTCGGCCCAGCGCCGGCTCGTTTCCGAATAAAAGCGTGGCGTTTTCTTCGCTGAGCGCAATATGATTGGGAGCGGCGAATACCTCCTCCAGGTTGCCCGCCACCAGTTCAAAATCGAATATATCGAGCAGCTCCCGATCGGCCATGAACAGCGGGATACCGGTCTCCTCACCATT
>JAITMI010000233.1 GCA_031277435.1 Pseudomonadales bacterium | reverse complement strand
CTCACGATCACCGACGACGACGTCATGTACCTGGCGCTATACGGCACCGGGCAGCTTGCTGAATTCGACATCAAGACGCGCACCATGCTAGGCATCTACGACCTGCCCGACACCGCCAGCGCGCCTTATGCCGCCACCTGGGATCCGGTGCGCAAAGCGGTGTGGGTCGCCAGCTCCAACGGCAACGTCATTCAGCGTTTTGATACCGTCACCAAGACCTTCAGCGTGCTGCCCTTGCCGCATGAGGGCACCTTCCTGCGCATGATCGACATTGATCCGGAAACCGGCGTGCTGGTGACTTCCTCCGCCAACATCGCCAAGGTGGTGAACGGGCCGCGCATCGCGCTGATCGTCGATCCGGGCGACGGCGCTTATCCAAAGAAATTTTCACCCGCCAACGCCACCGCGCCTGTCGCGGCCGCTGATTGAATCGAGGAGTTGCATCCGTGTCTAAGCCACAATTGTTCATGGCAACGCTGTTTGCCGTACTGATTACGCCCGCGCTCCAGGCACAGGAACGCGGCGCGGCTCTGGTGGAAGAAAAAGTCTGTTTTGGCTGCCATCAGATGGCGGCGGTGTCGATCGGCCCGCCCTGGCAAGCCATCGCCGCCCGCCACGCGCCGCGCAAGGACGTGATGCTGGATGTATTGGCCAGCCGCATCATGCACGGCGGCGGCGGTAATTGGGGGCTGGTGCCGATGGTGCCGAATCAGCGCGTCAACGAGGAAGAGGCCAAAATCCTGGCGGCCTGGGTCTTGGCGCAAGCGCCGCAGGCTGGTCAGTAATCATATTGATAACAATAAGTTGAGGCGTAAACCTAATGAAAAATATCATTCCACGCCGTGACCTGTTTGCTCCAATGGCACTGATGGGCGCGGCGGCGCTCTTGCCACAATCACGCGCCAAGGCGGCACAGGCAAGTGAAGAACCGGTGCCGCTGTTCGACGGCATCATGCAGATCTGCTACATCGTGCCGGATCTGGATAAGGCCATGCAGGAATATGCCGATTTTCTCGGCATCGGCCCCTGGTCCGTCACCGAGCGCTTCCAGCCCAACGACATGCTCTACCGCGGTCAGCCGACGGCGCCGGATGTCACGATCGCCATGAGTTATTCGGGGCAGATGAATATCGAACTGATCCAGCAGCGCGACGAAACGCCCTCGGTCTACCGCGATACCTTACTCAAGCGCGGCTATGGCTTTCACCATTGGGGCGTGGCGACCAAGGATATGGAAGGCGATATAGCACGCTATAAGGAGCAGGGCATCGAAGTCGCTTTCTCCATGACGCTCCCCGGCAGCGGCCACCGCCTGGTGTATCTCGATACCACTGAACATCTCGATGGCATGATCGAACTCTTGCAGCTCGACGACAATGGTCGCGCCAGCTTCACCAACGTGTTCCGCGCTTCGCGTGAGTGGGATGGCAAGACCTTGGTTTCAAGCCGCCGTTGATTTCCTTCTATAACAACTAATTAGGATGTTTATCTAATGAAAAACATGAAGCATATTCCGCGCCGCGACTTGTTCGCCCCAATGGCGCTGATGGGCGCGGCGGCATTGTTACCACCCTCGCGCGGCACGGCGGCGGAGGCGGGTGACGACGAACCAGTGCCGATTTTTTCGGGCATCATGCAGGTCTGCTACATCGTGCCGGATCTGCAACAAGCCATACGTGAATACGCCGAATTCCTGGGCATCGGCCCCTGGAACGTGGCCGAGCGCATGAGCCCGGACGGGATGCTTTATCGCGGCCAGCCGACCAACCCGGATGTTACGCTGGCGATGAGTTATTCGGGGCAGCTCAATATTGAGCTGATCCAGCAGCGCGATGACACGCCTTCGGTGTACCGCGAAACCCAAGAGCGGCGGGGCTACGGGTTTCATCACTGGGGCGTGGCGAGCGTCGATTTCGATGGCGATCTGGCGCGCTATCAGGCGCGCGGGCTGGAAGTCGCCTTCTTCAAGACCTTCGCCGCCGGCAATCGCGTAGCCTATATCGATACCACCGAGCACCTCGATGGCATGATCGAACTGATCGAAGTGAATGACAGCGTGCGCACCAGTTTCACCCGCATGTTCCGTACCTCCAGAGCCTGGGATGGCAAGACGCTGGTTTCCGGCGCCTGAGCCAATAATATAAAGTAACAACAACAAGTTAAGAGGAATAATTAATGAAAAACATAAAGCATATTTCACGCCGCGATCTGTTTGCACCCACGGCGGGGCTGGCTGCGGCGGCGGCCTTGCTGCCAAGCTTGGGCCGGGCGGCGGAAGCGGCCAGCTCGGACGAACCGGTGCCGATTTTCTCGGGCATCATGCAGGTCTGCTACATCGTGCCGGACTTGCAGAAAGCCATGCAGGAATACGCCGATTTCATGGGCATCGGCCCCTGGTCGGTCACCGAACGCTTCGCGCCGCGCGACATGATGTACCGCGGCCAGCCGACGGCGCCGGACATCACGATCGGCATGAGCTATTCCGGCCAGTTGAATTTTGAATTGATCCAGCAGCGCGACGAAACGCCTTCCGTCTACCGCGATACCTTGCTCAAGCGCGGCTATGGCTTCCACCACTGGGGCGTAGCGACCGACGATTTCGACGGCGATCTGGCGCGCTACAAGGAGCGCGGCATCGAAGCCGCCTTCACCATGACGCTCGGCGGCGGCTACCGCCTGGCTTACATGGATACCACCGAACACCTCGACGGCATGATCGAGCTGATCGAAATGAACGAAGGCACCCGTACCAGCTTCACCCGCATGTTCCGTACCGCGCGTGAGTGGGATGGCAAGACGCTGATTTCCAATAGCCGCTGAGGTAATTCCTGCTTCTGCGTATGCCGTGAACGCCGCGCCAATCGCGGCGTTTTCGTGTGCGCTTGGCAAGGTGCGCGGAGGTGCCGCTCAGGGCACAATGACGGCGTGCGGAAATTATGCCGGGACAAGGTCAAGTATCCAGCCTTGCACGCTGGTCAGGGGAGTTTTGCAAGAGGCTCTTGGGTTATAGTTGGACGCTTGTCATTGGGAGGTTTCCTTATGTTCCATCGTGTATTTGTCATGGCGGCTTTGCTGCTCTTGTCCTCTGGCGCGCTCTTGGCCGCCGACAATCCTTATCAGCGGCTGGCGGGCAGTTACCGGGGCGAAGTGTTCAAC
>JAITMI010000177.1 GCA_031277435.1 Pseudomonadales bacterium | reverse complement strand
CAAATCGGCCACACGGCAAACCGCGCAGCGCACACCGCACGGCAGGCGCGTGAGACGCTCAAACCGCTCGCTCAAGACGCGGAAAGCAAGAGCAAACATCGACACCCCGTAAGACAACCCGCGGCCTGGAAGGTTCGGCGGGATTTTGCGTCGTCACCAATACGTCCCTATATCCGAGTATAAAAGTCAACAAATCCTTGGTATATGTCACAAGTCATTACATACTTTTCAAACATATACGTGTGATTGCACACACTCATTCAAGGAGATGCGTTCATGAGATCATTCCTCGGCCTGCGCCAGTTCCGGCATCAAATTGGCGCCTTGTTCACGGCTGATCCAAAGATCGCTCGACCATTGATGTGGGCGACCGCTTTCTGTTTGCCGACTGCACCTTGCGGCCTGAAAGCACGGACAGGATCTCCTCTGCGGGCGCTGGCGCGTTTTTTGACGCTGCTGGCCGTTGCCGCTGGCCCCTCCGTGGTCGCCGCCCAGGTCCTTCCCGGTGGCACGGGGCCGTACACGGTCGATGTGACGTATGACGACTCCATTGTTATCGACTACCGCATCAATGGCACCTGGCATCGCAGCCATGTTTCAGTTCGCGGGGCATATGAAACGGCAAACAGCGCCAATATCATTTCAAGCCAGCTTTATTGTCTTGATCCCAACGTCCCTTATCGCATTTATGCCAACGCAGCCCCTGGTTCATCCGGAGTTGCTAATTACTTCATGAGTGGGTACACCGTCGTCTCGCTTCCTGACAGCCCTCCCACCATGCCGCAAAGCTGGAATCCAGTCGATTGGAACGCACTTGACTGGGATGCAATAAATTGGCTTGTCATTAACGGCTATCGGGGAGATTATTACGGCAATGATGCCGAAAGCCAGGCCAGTGTGGACAGATTACAGGGCTATTATCCTTCGCTTGGCGGTGGCATTACTGCAAAGATCGCCATGATGGCGACCAAGGCCGCCATCTGGACAATCGTCGGCGGCAGTACCTTTGAGCTGCTATTTCCTCCGTTCCTCTCATCGACGGAACAGACGGTTTTCATGGCTCTCGTATCGAACATGGTAGCCAGCGCAACAACCGCCGCTACCACCGTACCTCCCGCTCCGTCCGAATTCAGATTGACGCTGGACGAATCCGGCGCAACCTTGGGCGCTCCCAGTGGCGGCTATCGATATTACGGCCCGATTACGGCAACTGCGGAAGTGGATAACCCCGGCATACTTCTCACCCCGCCCATACTGGATAAAATATTTCTGATATTGAGCGGCACCGATACCGCTGGGATTGAATTGGTTCATGTCGTGGGTGGCGCCAGTCTGCCGATTGACAGCCTATATGGAACGACAACGCCCACGCCATATATTTCCGGCACACCCATCGCTTTCACAAATACTGGAGGGAACATATGGAGGACCGACAATCCCGACCCCAATTCCACGTTTTACTTGAAGATACCGGCAACCCGTGCCCTTGGAAATAATGGGCTGGCAATCGATGCCGTTGCCGGAATCGATGACCAGCCGCTCGCGCTTGGGGGAACGCCGCTTATCTTCATCTACGAGAACAATCTCCAGCAGGACTGGGACGCCATACAGCCTTTCATCGGCATGGCCTCGAACGACGACAAGGCAATTGCCTACGCTCAGGCGCGGCTGACGCGGGCCGGCCCACCCGGTCCTGCCGCTCCGATCCCGGCATTGGATCTGCCCGCGCTGGCACTGCTGTCGATCATGCTGGCGCTGTTGGCCGCGGCGGCGCGGCGGCGCGGCGCCAAGACAGGGCGGGAAACAAGGAAGGTTGCGTCGTAAAACTGGGTCTGGTCTGCGGCGTCTTCGTTTTTTCGCCAGCGCGGATAATGAATAGTTTGCCCGCTGACACGGCATGCAGCAGGCAGCCAACGCCGCAGCCTATGACTTTCTCGTCCTCTCCTCGCGAACTCAGCCCCGGTCTCATCGTGCAAGGCGTCGCGCCGCCGCTGCGGCTGGCCGATTTCAGGCTGCTGGCCTTCGACATGGACTCCACGCTCATCAACATCGAGTGCGTGGATGAAATTGCCGCCGCCGCCGGCCGCAAAGCCGAGGTGGCGGCCATTACCGAGGCCGCCATGCGCGGCGAAATCGCCGATTACAAAGACAGTCTGCGTCGGCGCGTGGCGCTGCTTGAGGGCGTCACCGCGGCACACCTGGCCCAGGTCTACCGCGCCCACCTGCGCTTGAACCCCGGCGCCGCCGAATTGGTGCTGGCCGCCAAGGCCGCCGGCCTGAAGGTGCTGCTGGTCTCGGGCGGCTTCACTTACTTCGCCGAGCGCCTGCGCCAGCGTCTGGCGCTGGACTTCGTACGCAGCAATCTGCTGGAAATCGTTGATGGAAAGCTCACTGGCCGTATCCTGCCGCAATGCTGGGGTGACATCTGCGACGGCGCCATGAAGCGCGACACCGTGCTGCACACGTGCAGCCTGATCGGCTGCGATCCGGGCCAGGCCATCGCCATGGGCGACGGCGCCAACGATCTGGAAATGATGCGCGTGGTTGGCCTGTCGGTGGCCTACCACGCCAAACCCAAGGTGCGCGCCCAGGCCCAGGTGGCGATCAATACGGGCGGGCTGGACCGGTTGTTGGAGGTGTTCGAG
>JAITMI010000219.1 GCA_031277435.1 Pseudomonadales bacterium | reverse complement strand
GCGCTCTACTACATCATGACTGGCGAAACCTTCACCGGCAAACAAGCGGCGGCGATGGGGCTGGTCAACGAATCAGTGCCCGCCGAGCAGCTCGAAAAGCGCGTGCGCGAACTGGCCAAAGTGCTGATGCAAAAAGACCCGGTAGTGCTGCGCGCCGCCAAGGAAGTATTCAAGCGCGTGCGCTACATGGACTGGGAAACCGCGAACGATTACATCTACGCCAAAAGCGACGGCTCGCAGTACCGCAGCGGCGGCGAAGTCCGCAGCGGCGCCATGCACGCCTTCCTCGACGACAAGAAACTCAAGCCGGGGCTGGCGACCTTCCAGAAAGCCAAGAAAGGCGACAAGAAAACTACTAAAAAAACTGATAATTCCACTAAATCCGTAAAAGCGCCGAAGAAGAATGGGGTGGGGAAGAAGTGATCTCCAACAAACAAAAGCTCTCTAACGCGGCCCGCTAACTCACGCTCATGACATACCGCGCCAGCGCCACCCCCAGCCAAATGAGTAGCGCCAGCAAGCACAGCCACAGCACGGTTTTGCGCCAACTGGAACGGTTGCGCAGTTGAAACTCGTATTCATCACGAATGATCTGATGTTTTTTGGGCTGACTCGGCTTTTTGAAAATCGTGCTCATGGGTAGAGTTCCTATGCTGGGCAGTACCCCGGTATTTCTGTAACGCACCGCTCACTCCTTGCCCTTCTCCCTACCGGCATCCCCCAATGCCGCATCGACCAGTCCTGCCCGCATCATCCACAGAAACAGCAGGATGCCCGGCAAGGCCGCCAGCGTCGTCAGCAGGTAGAAATTCACATTGCCCAAGCGCTGCATCAGCGCGCCAGCCGTGGTGCCGGTAAGGATGCGGCCGACAATGCCGGTAGCCGCGCTGATCAGCGCATACTGCTGCGCGGTGAAACGCAAGCTGCACAAGGCGGCAAAATACGCAACGAGAACGGCGCCGCCAAAGCCGCTGGCCGCGTTCTCGAAACCGATAGCGGCGGCCAGCGCGTAATTATTGTGGCTGATCGCCGCCAGCAACGCGAAACCAAAATTTGACACGCCCATCAGCACCAAGGCCAATAGCACGCTATGTTTCAGGCTTAGGCGCGCATACAGCGCCCCGCCAATGAAAATGCCGATCAAAAATGCCCAGAAACCCACGCCGACATCATAGATCGCGATTTCATTCTCGGTGTAACCCTTATCATTCAGCAGCAAACGCAAGGTCAACTGCGACAAGGTATCACCAATCTTGTGCAACAAAATGAAGGCCAACAGCAACACCGCGCCGCGCCGCCGCAAAAATTCGCTGATCGGACCGGCCACGGACTCCCACACTTGAGCCCAGCCTTGCCGCGCCTTCAAGGCCACGCGCCGTGCCGGTTCACCCAGCGCCAGAACCGTCAGCATCGCCGGCAACGCGAACAGCGTCGTGACGATATAAGCTAGCGGCCAGCCGTAGCGTGCCTTCACCAAGAGCGCCAAGGCCCCAGCGCCAGCCGCGCCGATGCGCCAGCCGTACTGGCTCATCCCCGAGCCCACGCCAAGCTGGTAGGGCTGCAAGGTTTCGATGCGGTAGGCGTCGATGACGATGTCGTAAGTAGCGCCGGCAATACCCGCCAGAATCGCCGCGATCGCCGTGGCCTGAATACTGGCCCGCGGATCCACCAGCGCCAGATTCACCACGGCGGCGATCACCAGGGCGCCCGACAGCAGCATCCACGAGACGCGCTGACCCAAGCGCCCGAGCAATGGCAGACGCACGGCATCCACCACCCAGGCCCAGAGAAACTTCAGGCTATAGGCCAACAGCGCAAGCGAAAACGCGGTGACCTGACTCTTGTTGATGCCATCCTGCGCCAAGCGCGTGGTCAGCGTGGCGCCGATCATCGTGTAGGGAAAACCCGAGGACAGGCCCAGCATGAACGCGGCGAGCGATTCCTTTTCCAGATAGGCACGCAGCCCTACCCACCGGTCTCTCACAGGCGTGGTACCGCTCACAAGATATCACCCCTGAATTGCATCAGCGTCTTTCCCGCAGCGACGCGGCATGGCGGTCTCGAGAACATTCCGCTAAGGAATGCCTCATGAAAAAACCCGGCTAGTATGACTGACCGGGTTTATCCATGAACGCCATCAGCGAACGCGGTTCCTGATTTAGTTACTGGCCAGGCTCTGGATCAAGGCCAGCGACTGTTCCACGTTCTCCTCTGGCGAGACGCCACCCACGGTGCCAGCGATCTTGCCGTCGGGCGTCACGACGAAGGTGGTGCGCTCAGCGAAGCCGTGGTTGATTTCAACCCCGCGCACGTCAGCGGCGCCAGCGCGCACTTCGCGCACTTGCAGTTGATAGGCGGCGGCGATGCTGCCGTCGGCGTCGCTGGCGACCGGCAGTTCACCGGCGCAGTACAAGGGATCGGCGGAGAAGTCGTTGAGGCGCTCGATGCTGTCGAGCGACACCCCTACCACGGAAGCGCCGGCGGCTTCGAACTTGTCCATGTTGATGGCGAAGGTATGCGCCTGGATATTGCAGCCTTGGGTGTAGGCGGATGGGTAGAAGTAAACCACGGTGGGGCCTTTGGCCAGGGACTCTTTCAGGGAATAGGTGAATTCCGAGCCGTTGAGTGACGCGGGGGCGGTGAAGTCGGGCGCGTCGGCGCCGGCTTCGAGCGCGGCATGGGCGGAGGTGGCGAAGGCGCCGGCAACGAGTACGCTAAGCAGCATTTTTTTCATGGATATCTTCCTCAGTGGGCTAGGATGAATGGAACGAAAAGCCGAACAGGCCGCATCATAGGGAGTCGGCTTGGCAAGGGCAATGACCGTGAGGCATTGAAATTCTTGCG
>JAITMI010000095.1 GCA_031277435.1 Pseudomonadales bacterium | reverse complement strand
AGCCACGTCGCGCCAGCGCGCGAGCTTGCCACTTTGCTGGGGACTTTTCTGGGCGCGCGGCTCTTGAACGAGCAAGCCGCGCCGTCGCGCATCGCCGGGGCGCTGTGCATCGTCGCTGGAGTCATCAGTTTGACCATGACGCCATAACGGCTCAGAAGGGACGCCCACTTTTAGTCTAGCCTCAAAAATTGTAAAAGTGGGAGCCTCTTTCAATCGTTAATTGGGGTGTCCGTCAAACCCCAGGGATGAATGACTCGTCAGATATTCTTTGATTTTCTTTATGTGCTGGTGGGCGTTATCAGCGAAACCGTCGGAAAATAGCTCCGATACCGCCGCACATCACGAGTGAGGATGCCCCAACCTTGCACGGCGGCGTGGGCGCCGATGAAGAAATCAGGCAGCACGTTGGATTTGTTGCCGCCTTCGCGGCGGTATTTGAGGAAGGCGCGGCCCGCGAGAAACAGCGCCGGGCGTGGCAGTTCTTGCACGGCCAGTTCCATATTCTTGATGGTTGAATCCAGCGCTTGCACTGAATCGAACGCCAGCGACAGTTCGGCGTAAATCACCGGATTGATGGCCAGATCGTGCGCTTGCGATTGGGCGCGTAACTGGTTTAGCGACCAATCGACCCAGGCCGGGTCATTTTCCAGCACGTCCAGCAGAACATTGGTGTCCACGAGGATCATGGGCGGATTCAGTCTGCGCCGCGCAGCAATGCCATGAGTTCATCAGTGCGCCATTTCACTTGCGCCTTGCCGCGCGCGGTTTCAAAGCGGTCACGTTTGCTGGCTTGAGCTTTGCCGCCACGGCTGCCTGCTTTTTGGACGACGATTTGACCGTCAGTGCTTACGCCGAATTCCACGCCATCGCCGGGTAGCAGGCGCAGCGCGTCACGCACTTTTTTGGGAATGGTGACTTGGCCTTTGATTGTCATGGTGCTTGCCATTGGGGGCTCCGGCGGTAATACTTCAGTGGAAATTGTATTACTTTTTGCTGGATAGGCAAATATCACCGCATCGCGGGCTGGATGACTTGCAGGGGCGTAATACAGCGCGGCGCGGTAGCATCGCTCGAAGGGGTGCCCCTTCCAATCACATCAGTTTGGCCATGACGCCATAAGACTCGCCAGCACAGGCATTGCAAAGCGGCGCGCGGGCCTCATATCCTTACGACGTCCGCCCATCGGCACCGCAAGCGTTTACGGAGGTTTCCATGCTGCGCATTGCATTATTCATTGGTACCAACATCGCCATCATGTTGCTGCTGTCCTTGGTGTTCAGTTTGCTGGGCTTGCAAGGCGTTCTGGATGAGAGGGGCGTCAATCTCAACCTGGGCGCGCTGCTCATCTACTCCGGCGTGATCGGTTTTTCCGGCGCGATCATTTCGCTGTTTCTGTCCAAGTTCATGGCCAAGACCAGCATGGGCGTACAGGTTATCACCCAGCCGCGCAACGAGTTTGAACACTGGCTGGTACGCACCGTGCGCCGGCTGGCCGAAAACGCCAACATCAAGATGCCCGAGGTGGGCATCTTCGACCAAAGCGCGCCCAACGCCTTCGCCACCGGCTGGAACAAGAACGCCGCGCTGGTCGCCGTCAGCACCGGCCTGATGCAGGCGATGAACCGCGAAGAAATCGAAGCCGTGCTCGGCCACGAAATCAGCCACGTCGCCAACGGCGACATGGTGACGATGACCTTTATCCAAGGCGTGGTCAACACCTTCGTGGTGTTCCTCTCCAGGGTGATCGGCCACATCGTCGATCGCGTCGTCTTCAAAACCGAACGCGGCCACGGCCCGGCGTACCTCATCGTGTCGCTGGTGGCGCAAGTGGTATTGGGCCTCTTGGCGCAGATGATCGTGATGTGGTTCTCCCGCTGGCGCGAATTCCGCGCCGATGCCGGCGGCGCCCACCTCGCCGGCCGCCAGCACATGATCGACGCGCTACGCCGCCTGCAAACCGCCCAACCCGCGCCGATGCCGAACGAAATGGCCGCCTTTGGTATCAACTCGCGCGGCTTGAGTGAGCTGTTCTCCAGCCATCCGCCCTTGGAGAAGCGGATTCGGGCCTTGCAGCAACAGGGCTGAGCCGCGAGATTGCGGCCTTAGGCAAAATGCGAAATAACGCGCCCCAAATCGAAGTCGAGCTGCAAATGCAGCGCTCGCTGCCCGAGGGCTATCGGCCACATCTACAAGTGGATGATGGAGAATATTTGGGTATTTCATTCTTCGACATTGCCCCAGAAGTTGAGTTTGGCGCGCCGCGCCGCGCCAAAGCCTCCTTGATGTACTGGCCGGATGTTGACTACACGCCACTACAAGAAGGCGCGCGGTTCAAAGTGAAGGAAGGTTCAAAAACCGTTGGCCTTGGTAGAGTTATTCGTGGCTGGCCGTAAAGGCTCCTTTTTATTCGTTAGGCTGATATGGGCAATCGTAGCTACGTATGCGTAGTTTGTGGTGAACTGCGCAGAGCGCCACTTCCATCGGGGTTGATCTTGTGGCTCTCGATGGAGGAGCGTGATCGAAGAACCAGATTACTTGGGGAGCAATATCCTGACGAGATAAAACCGCCCGTGTCTTACGGGCATTGGCGCGGGTTGGTTGCTCCCATTGGCTGGGAACTTCCAAAGTGGCTTTACCACTGTGATAAACCGATGTTCTTGCTTGGAAAACGCGCGGCTCAGGCTGCGACGCAAATAGAAAATACCCAAAGGTTGACTTGGATAACTCTCGGGTGCCGCGTAACCGAACATGCTGGCGCTCGGCGCTGGCGCCCGATTTTAAAAGAGACTCACCTTAAAGATGCTTTTCCCCTCATATAAACCATTGCGGATGCGCCTACGGCGCGCCGGTTAATTTAGGTGTGTGCGCCGGGCATGGCGCGTTACTTCCTGGGTGCAAGTCCCAGGGCCAGGTTTTCGCAGAGCCGAAGGCAAGGAGAAGGGCAAGGGCGTCGCCGCGAGGTGGGGTCTGAAGGAAGTC
>JAITMI010000067.1 GCA_031277435.1 Pseudomonadales bacterium | reverse complement strand
TTGCCGCGCCGCGGGAAATGTTGAAAAAAACACAAGGGCGACAAGCAGTTGGCGCTGCTTTTTGGCGCCGTGCCGGCTGGCCCCTGGGCCTCGTGTTGGTAAACTTTTTACGCGGGCGGCCAGGAAAAAACTTACCAAGGCGGGCCAAGTCGGGCATAATGCGCGCGCCTCGCAGGGCAGGGAAAAGCATTGATAAGTATAAATTATCAATGCTTTAAAAATTGATTATGCGCCTTGGCGAGGCGCGCGACGGAATCGCCATACTTTTTACTAGAGGAAGCTCCGCAGTGAATCGAAAACGTCCCGTCAATCTGGATCTTCGCACTATCCACCAACCACTTTCCGCTATTGCCTCCATCACGCACCGTATTACCGGCGTTCTCTTGTTCGCTGGCGTTGCCGTGCTGCTGTGGCTCTTGGATTTATCGCTGTCGAGCGCCGCCGGTTTCGCGCAGGCGGCGGGCCTGGTGAACAGCCCGCTGCTCAAGCTGGTGGTGTGGGTGGTGTTGTCGGCTTTAGCGTATCACATGGTGGCCGGCGTCAAACATTTATTGCTCGATCGCGGCATTGGCGACAGCCGTGAAGGGGCGCAAACGGGCGCCAAGCTGACCTTTATCGTCAGCGCGCTATTGATCGTGTTGATGGGGTTCTGGGTATGGTAACGAATATCACCAGTTTAGGACGCAACGGTCTATATGACTGGCTGTTGCAACGGGTCAGCGCGGTGGTGCTGTTGGCGTGGCTGCTGTTTGTGGGCGGTTTCGTCGCCACTCACGGCGATTTGAATTTCAATCAGTGGCAGGGCTTGTTCGCGCAAACCTGGATGCGGGTGTTCACGCTCGCCGCGCTCTTGTCCTTGTTCGTGCATGCCTGGGTCGGCATGTGGACCGTCGCCACCGATTACCTTACGCCGCTGGCGCTGGGCGGCGCCGCTACCTGGGTGCGTCTCGGATTTCAGTTGATCTCTTTCGCGGTGCTCATCACCTATGTGGTGTGGGCGGTGCAAATTCTTTGGGGTATCTAAGCGTGGCTAAACTCAGAGTACTTTCCTTTGATGGCGTCATCGTAGGCGGCGGCGGCTCCGGCTTGCGCGCGGCTTTACAGTTGTCGCAGTCCGGCTACAACACGGCGGTGATTTCCAAGGTATTCCCGACCCGCTCCCACACCGTATCCGCCCAGGGCGGCATCACCTGCGCCATCGCCAGCGCCGACCCTAACGACGATTGGCGCTGGCACATGTACGACACCGTCAAAGGTTCCGACTACATCGGCGACCAGGACGCGATCGAATACATGTGCAGCGAAGGCCCGCAAGCGGTGTTCGAACTGGAACACATGGGCATGCCCTTTTCGCGCACCGAGGAAGGCCGTATTTATCAGCGTCCTTTCGGCGGCCAATCCAGGGATTACGGCAAGGGCGGTCAAGCGGCGCGTACTTGCGCCGCCGCCGACCGCACTGGCCATGCGCTCTTGCACACGCTGTATCAGGCCAACCTCAAAAACAAAACCGTATTTTTTAACGAATGGTATGCCGTGGATCTGGTGCGCAATAAAAGCGGCGCCGTGGCCGGGGTTATCGCCATCTGCCTCGAAACCGGCGAAGTGGTGTTCATCAAATCCAAGGCCACCGTGTTCGCCACCGGCGGCGCGGGCCGCATCTTCGCTTCCACCACCAACGCGCTGATCAATACCGGCGACGGCATCGGCATGGCGCTGCGCGCCGGCTTCCCGGTGCAGGACATGGAAATGTGGCAGTTTCACCCCACCGGCATCGCTGGCGCTGGCGTGCTGGTCACCGAGGGTTGCCGCGGCGAAGGCGGTTATCTTTTGAACAAAAACGGCGAGCGTTTCATGGAACGCTACGCGCCCAACGCTAAGGATCTGGCGGGCCGCGACGTAGTGGCGCGCTCGATGATTCTGGAAATCATCGAAGGCCGCGGCTGCGGCCCCAAGGGCGACTACGTGCTGCTCAAATTGGACCATTTGGGCGAAAAAGCCCTGAACGAAAAACTACCGGGCATTCTCGAACTCTCGCGCACCTTCGCTCACGTCGATCCGGTCAAGGAGCCGATCCCCGTAGTGCCCACCTGCCACTACATGATGGGCGGCATTCCCACCAACGTGAACGGCCAGGCGCTGACGCAGGATAGCGCCGGTCAGGATCAGCTCATCGAAGGCTTGTTCGCGGTGGGCGAGGCGGCCTGCGTATCGGTGCACGGCGCCAACCGTCTGGGCGGCAATTCCTTGATCGACCTGATCGTCTTTGGCCGCGCCGCCGGTCTGCACATCGAAAAACTGCTGCGTTCGGGCATCGAACAGCACGAAGTGGCCGAGTCCGACATCGAAGCGGCCATGACGCGCCTCAACCGCCTCAACGCCAGCACTAAGGGCGAATCGGTGGCGGCGCTGCGCGATGAATTGCAAACCATCATGCAGAATCACTTTGGCGTGTTCCGCCGCGGCGACTACATGCGCGAAGGCATTCAAAAACTGGCGGCCTTGCGCGGGCGCATCCAGCAGGCGTATTTGCCGGACAAGAGCCAAGCCTTCAACACCGCGCGCATTGAAGCGCTGGAGTTGGAAAATCTGTTTGAAGTGGCCGAAGCCACCGCAATCGCCGCCGAAGCGCGCACCGAAAGCCGTGGCGCGCACGCGCGCGAGGATTTTCAGGAGCGCGACGACGTCAACTGGCTGTGCCACTCGCTGTATTTCCCCGCCGACAAGCACCTGAGCCGGCGCGCGGTGAATTTCGCGCCCAAGACGGTGCCGATGTTCGAGCCCAAGGTCAGAACCTATTAATTTGTTACAGAGAAGGATACTGCCGTGTTAGTCAGCATCTATCGCTACAACCCCGAGACCGATACCGCGCCGCGTATGCAGGACTATCAAGTCGATTTGCCCGAAGGCAAGGACTTGATGGTGCTGGACGTATTGCAACTGGTGAAGGATCAACAGGACGTAACCTTGTCCTACCGCCGCTCCTGCCGCGAAGGCGTGTGCGGCTCCGATGGCATGAACATCAACGGCGTCAACGGCCTCGCCTGCATCACGCATGTGTCCAGCGTGGTCAAAAACGGCAAACTGGTATTGCGCCCCTTGCCGGGCCTGCCGGTGATCCGCGACCTGGTGGTCGATATGAGCGCGTTTTACGCGCAATACGAGCGCGTCAAACCCTACCTGCAAAACGACGAACCGCCGCCGGCGATCGAACGGCTGCAATCGCCCGAAGATCGCGCCAAGCTGGATGGTCTCTACGAGTGCATCCTGTGCGCCTGCTGCTCCACTAGCTGCCCTTCGTTCTGGTGGAACCCGGACAAATTCGTCGGCCCCGCCGGCCTCTTGCAAGCGTACCGCTTTCTCGCCGACAGCCGCGACACTCATACCCAACAGCGCCTGTCCGATCTGGAAGATCCGTTCAGCGTATTCCGCTGCCGCGGCATCATGAATTGCGTGTCGGTGTGCCCCAAGCACTTGAATCCGACCAGGGCCATTGGCCACATCCGCGATATGTTGTTGGAACGCGGCGTTTAAGCCGCGTTTTTCAATGAATTTTCGTAACGAAATTTGACGACACTTCAGTGACACTATGTAGCGCCAGGCAGGGGCCCACAGAGGCCCGCCAGCGTGATGGAATGCAAACATGCAGCAAGAAAACCTACGGCAGTTTATGTTGAATACCAGCCACCTCAGCGGCGGCAATCTGGCCTACGTGGAAGGTTTGTTTGAAAGCTGGATGAGCGATCCGGCCTCGGTACCGTCTGAATGGCAGCAGTATTTCAAGGCGCTGCCGAATCTGGGCGGCACGGCGGACATGTCGCACGCTCACATTTTGGAACAGTTCCGCGGCTTGCCCAAGCGCGGTGTGATGCTGCCCGGCGGCGGCGCTGATCCGAGCCAGGGCGGCGGCCTGGAGCACGAAAAGCGCCAGGTGCGCGTGGTGCAGCTCATCAGCTCCTACCGCACGCGCGGCCATCAACACGCCAAGCTCGACCCGCTGGGCCTGATGCACCGCGAACAAGTGCCCGATCTGGAACTTGAGTTCCACCAACTGTCGCCCGCCGACAACAACACCGTGTTCGCCACCGAACCCTTGGCGCTGCCGCAAAAATCGCTGCCTTTGTCGGAACTGGTATCGGTGCTGGAAGACATCTATTGCAGCTCCATCGGCTACGAATACATGCACATTGTCAACATGGAAGAGCGGCAGTGGATTCAAAAACGCATCGAGGGCATCGGCGGCAAGCCGAGCTTCCCCAAGGAAACCCGCCTGCACATTCTGGAACGCTTGAGCGCCGCGGAAGGTTTGGAAAAACATCTCGACGCCAAATACCCCGGCACCAAGCGCTTTGGCCTGGAAGGCGGCGAGAGTTTGATTCATTCCCTCGATGACATTATCCAGCGCGCCGGTGAACACGAGGTCAAGGAAATCGTCATCGGCATGGCGCACCGCGGGCGTCTCAACGTTTTGGTCAATACGCTGGGCAAAAATCCCTCGGTACTTTTCGACGAATTCGAAGGCCGCGCCCGTTACAACAATTCTGGCGACGTGAAATATCACCAGGGCTTTTCCTCCAATATCATGACGCCGGGCGGCGAAGTGCATTGCAGCATGGCCTTCAACCCCTCGCATCTGGAAATCGTGTCGCCGGTGGCGATCGGCTCGGTGCGCGCGCGGCAGGATCGCCGCAAGGATCCGGCGGGCGAAACCGTACTGCCCGTCAGCATCCACGGCGACGCCTCCTTCGCCGGCCAAGGCGTGGTGATGGAAACCTTCCAACTGTCGCAAACCCGCGCTTACGGTACCGGCGGTACCTTGCACATCGTCATCAACAACCAGGTAGGCTTTACCACCAGCCGCCAGGACGACGCGCGCTCCACCGAATACTGTACCGATGTGGCCAAAATGGTGCAGGCGCCGATTTTCCACGTCAATGCCGACGACCCCGAAGCGGTGCTGTTCGTCACCCGTCTGGCGCTCGATTTCCGCAACACTTTCCGCAAGGACTCGGTGGTGGATCTGATCTGCTACCGCCGCCGCGGCCACAACGAAACCGACGAGCCGGCATCCACGCAGCCTTTGATGTACAAGGTCATCCGTAGCTTGGCCACCACGCGCGCGCTGTACGCGGAAAAGCTGATTGCCGAGGGCCTTTTGAGCCAGGACGAAGCCGAAGCGCTCAACACCAGTTACCGCAAGGCGCTGGATGAAGGCACGCATGTGGTCAAGAGTCTGGCCACGGTGCCGAACACCGCGCTGTACATCGACTGGCGCCCTTATATCGGCCATGACATGAACATGCCCTGCGACACCACCATTCGCCTCGACCGGCTCAAGGCGCTGGGCGAAAAACTGGTGCAAATACCGGAAGGTTTCAGCGTTAACCGTCAGGTCGCCAAAGTATTGGAAGACCGGTCCAAAATGGCCAAGGGCGAACAACTGGTGGATTGGGGCTGCGCCGAACTTTTGGCTTACGCCAGTTTGCTCGATACCAATTACAAGGTGCGCATCACTGGCCAGGACGTAGGCCGCGGCACCTTCTCGCATCGCCACGCGGTATTGCACGATCAGAACACCGGCAAAACTTTCGTGCCGCTGCGTTTCGTCAGCGAATCGCAGCGCAAGTTCGCCATTTATGATTCGGTATTGTCCGAGGAAGCGGTGCTGGCCTTCGAATACGGCTACGCCACCACGCGCCCCGACGCGCTGGTGATCTGGGAAGCGCAGTTCGGCGATTTCGCCAACGGCGCCCAGGTGGTTTTTGACCAGTTCATTTCCAGCGGCGAATACAAATGGGAACGCCTCTGCGGCCTCGTCACCTTGCTGCCGCACGGCTATGAAGGGCAAGGCCCGGAACATTCCTCCGCGCGTCTGGAACGCTATTTGCAATTGTGCGCGCAGCAGAACATGCAGGTGTGCATCCCCAGCACCCCGGCGCAGGTGTTCCACATGCTGCGCCGCCAGGTGATCCGCCCCTTGCGCAAGCCCTTGATCGTGATGACGCCCAAGAGCCTCTTGCGCCACAAGGAAGCGGTGAGCACGCTGGAAGAACTGGCGAACGGCAGCTTCCAGACCGTATTGGGCGAAACCGATCAGCTCGACGCGAAAAAAGTGGAACGCTTGATCCTGTGCAGCGGCAAGGTCTATTACGAACTGCGCGCCAAGCGCCGTGAACTGGGCCTCGACAACGCCGCCATCGTGCGCCTGGAACAGCTTTATCCCTTCCCGCTGGATTTGCTCGGCAAAGTCATCGCGCCTTACGTCAATCTCAAGACCGTGGTGTGGTGCCAGGAAGAGCCGCAGAACCAGGGCGCCTGGTATTCCAGCCAGCACCACATGCGCAACGTGATCGCGCGCCATAACCCGGCCTTGAATTTGAGCTACGCGGGCCGCGAGGCTTCGGCGTCGCCAGCCGCCGGTTACATGGCGCTGCATTTGAAGGAACAGGAACAATTGGTCAAAGATGCCTTTGGCCTGAGCAACGCGCGCTGAAGCGTTTTTTAAGCCACCTGATTGAACTCAGACTATCCCTATTCAGACTATCCCCATAGGAAACGACATGGCCATTGAGATCAAAGCTCCCACGCTGCCGGAATCGGTGCCCGATGGCACCATCGCCACCTGGTACAAAAAGGAAGGGCAGCAAGTCGCGCGCGACGAATTGATCGTCGATATCGAAACCGACAAAGTGCTGCTCGAAGTCGTCGCGCCCGCCGACGGCGTGCTCAAGAGCATCCTCAAACCGCAAGGCGCCACCATCACCAGCAATGAAGTGCTGGCGGTGATTGAAGCCGGCGCCACGGCTGCCGCCGCCGCGCCCGCGCCGGCCAAGCTCGAAGCGCCCGTGGTGGCGGATACCGACAAGAGCAACATCGAAGTATTGATGAGCCCCGCCGCGCGTAAATTGATCGAGGAAAACCGGCTCGATCCCAACTCGGTGCCCAGCACCGGCAAGGACGGACGCATCACCAAGGAAGATGTCATCACCTTCATCGGCGGCGCCAAGCCCGCCACGGAAACCAAACCCGCCGCGCCCGCGCCAGTTGCGGCGCCAGCGCCGGTCGCGCCGCCGCCATCTGGCGCTCGCCCAGAACAGCGCGTGCCGATGACCCGCTTGCGCGCCAAGGTGGCCGAGCGTCTTTTGCAAGCCACGCAAAGCACCGCCATGCTCACCACCTTCAACGAAGTGAACATGGCGGAAGTGATGGCGCTGCGCGCGCGCTACAAGGATTTATTTGAGAAAAAACACAATGGCGTGCGCCTGGGCTTCATGTCCTTCTTCGTGCGCGCCGCGGTGGAAGCGCTCAAGCGTTTCCCGGCGGTCAACGCCTCGATCGACGGCAACGACATCATTTATCACGGCTATCAGGACATCGGCGTAGCAGTATCCTCGCCGCGCGGCCTGGTAGTGCCGGTACTGCGCGACGCCGACGCGCTCAGCCTCGCCGAAATTGAAAAAACCATCGGCGATTTCGGCCTCAAGGCGCGTGATGGCAAACTCAGCATCGAGGAAATGAGCGGCGGCACCTTCACCATTTCCAACGGCGGCGTATTCGGTTCGCTGCTCTCCACGCCGATCCTCAACCCGCCGCAAACCGCGATTTTGGGTATGCATAAAATTCAGGAACGGCCGATGGCGGTGAATGGCGAAGTCAAGATTCTGCCGATGATGTACCTTGCCCTGTCCTACGATCATCGCATGATCGACGGCAAGGAAGCGGTGCAGTTTTTGGTGGTCATCAAGGAACTGTTGGAAGATCCGGCGCGTATCTTCCTCGAAGTCTGAACTTTTCAGTTAATAACCAAAGCGCCAGATGAGCGCAACGGAGCCCCGCCTGGGGCTCCCCAACCAAAGGTACAGAAACATGTCAGCAGATTATGACGTAGTGGTGATCGGCGCCGGCCCCGGCGGTTACGTGGCGGCGATCCGCGCCGCTCAGCTTGGCCTCAAGACCGCCTGCGTGGAAAAGTGGCTGGATGAAAACAACAAGCCAGTCTACGGCGGCACCTGCCTCAACGTGGGCTGCATTCCCTCCAAGGCGCTGCTCGACAGCTCGCACAAATATCACGAAGCCACGCACGGTTTCGAGGTGCACGGCATCAAGGTGGAAAACGTCGGCATCGACGTGCCGGCCATGATCGCGCGCAAGGCAAAAGTGGTGAAGCAGCTCACCGGCGGCATCGCCGGTTTGTTTCAGGCCAATAAAGTCACCGGCATCAGCGGCACTGGTAAATTATTGAAGGATCGTAAAGTCGAAGTGACCGCCGCCGATGGCAGCAAGCAAGTCATTTCCGCCACCAACGTCATCATCGCGGCGGGTTCCGTTCCGATCGAAATTCCGCCCACGCCGCTGCAAGACGGCGTAATCGTCGATTCCACCGGCGCGCTGGAATTTCAGGAAGTGCCGCAGCGTTTGGGCGTGATCGGCGCTGGCGTGATCGGCCTCGAACTCGGCTCGGTGTGGAGCCGCCTCGGCGCTGAAGTAGTGGTGCTCGAAGCCTCCGACGCCTTCATGCCCGCGGTCGATCAGCAGATCGCCAAGGAAGCGATGAAGATTTTGACCAAACAAGGGCTGAGCATCCGTCTCGGCGCCAAGGTTACTGGCAGTGCGGTCAAAAAAGGCAAGACGCCCAAAGTCACCGTGCAGTTCACCGACAAGGAAGGCGACAAGGAAGAAACTTTCGACAAACTCATCGTCTGCGTGGGCCGCAAGCCCTATACCGTCAGCTTGTTGAGCGATGATTGCGGCGTCGAAAAAGATCAGCGCGGTTTCATCAAAGTAGACGATTATTGCGCCACCGCCGTGCCGGGCGTGTACGCCATCGGCGACGTGGTGCGCGGCCCGATGCTGGCGCACAAAGCCTCGGAAGAGGGCGTCATGGTGGCCGAGCGCATCGCCGGCCACAAAGCCTCGATGAATTACGACTTGATTCCCGCCGTCATCTACACCCATCCGGAAATCGCCTCGGTAGGCAAGACCGAAGAACAGCTCAAGGCCGCCGGCATCGAATACAAAACGGGCGTATTCCCCTTCGTCGCCAGTGGCCGCGCCTTGGCCGCCAACGATGCTGACGGTATGGTCAAAATGCTGGCCGACGCCAACACCGACCGCGTGCTGGGCTGCCACATCATCGGCCCCTCGGCGGCGGACCTGCTACAGACGGTGGCGCTGGCGATGGAGTTCAGCACCAGCGCCGAGGACATCGGCATGACGGTGTTCGCGCATCCGGCGCTCAGCGAAGCGGTGCACGAAGCCGCGCTGGCGGTCAATGGCCACGCCATCCACATCGCCAATCGCAAAAAACGCTGATTTTTTCCTTCAATGACAAAGGTTTTCTCTCATGAATCTGCATGAATACCAGGGCAAACAATTGTTCGCCGAATACGGCTTGCCCGTATCCAAGGGCTTCGCCTGCGCCACGCCGGAAGAAGCAGCCGAGGCGGCGGACAAGATCGGCGGTAATGAATGGGTGGTAAAAGCCCAAGTACATGCCGGTGGCCGCGGCAAGGCCGGCGGCGTCAAGCTGGTCAAAAACAAGGACGACATCAAAGCCTTCGCCAAGCAATGGCTGGGCAAGAATCTCGTTACCTACCAAACGGATAAAAATGGCCAGCCAGTGAGCAAAATCCTGGTGGAAGCCTGCACCGACATCGCCAAGGAACTGTACCTGGGCGCGGTGGTGGATCGCTCCTCGCGTAGAGTGGTGTTCATGGCCTCCACCGAAGGCGGCGTGGAAATCGAGAAAGTGGCGCACGAAACGCCGGAAAAAATTCTCAAAGCCACCGTTGATCCTCTGGTTGGCGCGCAGCCCTTCCAAGGCCGCGAACTGGCCTTCAAACTCGGCTTGCAGGGCGACCAGATCAAACAGTTCACCACGATTTTTCTCGGCCTGAGCAAACTGTTCCTCGACTGCGACTTGTCGCTGCTCGAAATCAACCCGCTGGTGATTACCAAGGCCGGCAATCTGCATTGCCTCGACGCCAAGCTGAACATCGACGGCAACGCGCTGTTCCGCCAGCCTAAATTGCGCGCCATGCACGACCCCTCGCAAGATGACGCCCGCGAAGCGCACGCCGCGGCGTGGGAACTCAATTACGTGGCGCTCGAAGGCAATATCGGTTGCATGGTCAACGGCGCTGGTCTCGCGATGGGCACCATGGACATCGTCAAACTGCACGGCGGCCAGCCAGCCAACTTCCTCGACGTGGGCGGCGGCGCCACCAAAGAGCGCGTGACCGAAGCGTTCAAAATCATCCTTTCCGACCACAACGTCAAAGCGGTACTGGTCAACATTTTCGGCGGCATCGTGCGCTGCGACCTGATCGCCGAAGGCATCATCGCCGCGGTGGCCGAAGTGGGCGTAAAAGTGCCGGTAGTCGTGCGTCTGGAAGGCAACAACGCCGAGCTTGGCGCCAAAGTGCTGGCCGAGAGCGGTCTGAACATCATCGCCGCCAAGAGTCTCACCGACGCGGCTGAACAGGTAGTAAAAGCAGCCGGAGGCGCCAAATGAGCATTCTCATCAACAAGAACACCAAGGTTATCTGCCAGGGTTTCACCGGCTCGCAGGGCACCTTTCATTCCGAACAAGCAATTGCTTACGGTACCAAGATGGTTGGCGGCGTAACGCCGGGCAAAGGCGGTCAAAAACACCTCGGCCTGCCGGTGTTCAACACCGTGGACGAAGCGGTGGCGGAAACCGGCGCCGATGCCTCAGTCATCTACGTGCCCGCGCCGTTCTGCAAGGATTCGATTCTGGAAGCCGCCTTTTCCGGCATCAAACTGATCGTGTGCATCACCGAAGGCATCCCCACGCTCGACATGCTGTACGTCAAGGTCAAGTGCGACGAACTTGGCGTGCGCCTGATCGGCCCCAACTGCCCCGGTGTCATCACCCCCGGCGAATGCAAGATTGGCATCATGCCCGGCCACATTCATTTGCCCGGCAAAGTCGGCATCGTGTCGCGCTCCGGCACGCTTACTTACGAAGCGGTCAAGCAAACCACCGATTACGGCTTCGGCCAATCCACCTGCGTCGGCATCGGCGGCGACCCGATCCCCGGCTCCAACTTCATCGACATCCTCAAACTCTTGCAGGATGACGCGCAAACCGAAGCCATCGTCATGATCGGCGAAATCGGCGGCAGCGCCGAGGAAGAAGCCGCCGCCTTCATCAAGGCGAAGGTCACCAAGCCGGTAGTGTCCTACATTGCCGGCGTCACCGCCCCCGCCGGTAAACGCATGGGCCACGCCGGCGCCATCATCGCCGGCGGCAAAGGCACCGCCGCCGAAAAATTCGCCGCGCTGCAAGACGCCGGCGTCACCACCGTGCGCAGCCTCGCTGAAATCGGTAATGGGTTAAAGCAGGCAACGGGCTGGAAGTAAACCGTTCGTTTACGCGCTACACAAAAAGCCCGCCTCGCGCGGGCTTTTTGTTGGGCTGTTTACGCTATGCGGGCATCGCATTGTTTTTCCACTCAAACAACGCGAAAATGGCCAGCAACCGGGTATGGCTGCTTTGCCTTACGATCCTTGTTGCTCATGGAGAAGCCGCGATGAATGCGAGCGCCGAACAAAATTTGCTAGTGAAAATCCGCGCACTCGCGCCGCAACAGGTGGCCGAAGTAGAGGACTTCGTGGAGTTTTTGGCATCCAAATCACGCAAAAGCGCGGCGCTTGACCGGCTCCTGTCCATTGCTCCAGCCCTTGAACGCACCGCGGGACCACCGATGAGTGAGCACGAAATCGCTAAAGAAATCGCCGCCGTTCGTCTTGAACGCCGTAATCGGTAATATCGCGGCAACCACGGCGAGATATCATGCGTATCGTTTTTGACACCAATGTCGTTATCTCAGCATTGTTGTGGCGCGGCGCTCCGTATCAACTGTTCCAAAAAGTACGGCAACAAGCGAACCTGCATATTTACAGCAGTGTGGTTTTGCTTGAAGAACTATCCGGCGTGCTCAGCCGTCCCGCTTTGGCCAAGCAGCTATCGGCCATTGGTTGGCAGGCGGCTGATGTGCTGCGTGACTATACTTGCGCGGTTGAGATCATTGAGGCCGCGCCACTTGTGCATCCAATATGCCGCGATGCGGACGACGATCATGTACTTGCGTTGGCGTTGGCCGCGCAGGCCGATTTGATCGTCTCGGGAGATCAGGATTTACTCGTGCTGGAACGCTTTGAGGGCATTGCCATCACCACTGCACGCCAAGCATTGGAGCAGCTTGGGGTCTAAGTTAACGCTTCTTACTTGCCGCATTTACTGTTGTTGCCGCAGGCAAGCCCGGTTAAGCTCAGCGCATCCTTCGTGCTTGGCATAACGTATAACAATGACAACTCCCGACGATTTGCTCGACCAATGGCGGCTCAGCCCTTTGCAGTGGCGGGTCATTATTCTGTGCTCGCTGGTGGTGCTGTTGGATGGGTTCGATACGCAAGTGATCGGCTATTTGGGGCCGGCCTTGAGTAAGGAATGGGAAATTCCGAGCGAGCAATTGGGGCCGGTATTTTCGGCTTCGCTCGTTGGCTTGATGGTTGGCTTGCTGTGCGTGGGCGTGTTGGCGGATTACTACGGCCGCCGTTTCTGCATTTTGTGCTGCGTGGCCTTGTTCGCCGTGTTCACCTTGCTGACGGCCTTCGCGCAAGGTGTAACGGATTTGATGCTGTGGCGTTTTCTCGCCGGCATTGGCCTCGGCGGGGCCATGCCGAACGCGCTGGCCTTGACCGGCGAATATTGCCCACGCCGTTTACGCGCCACCTTGACCATTCTGATGTTCTGCGGTTTTTCGCTCGGTTCCATCATCGGCGGCCTATTGACCGCCGTGCTCGACAGCGTGGGCTGGCGCCCGGTATTTTTGACCGGCGCGGTGCTGCCTTTGCTGCTCTTGCCATTCCTGATGCGGCTGTTGCCGGAGTCGCTGCAATTTTTACTGGAACGCAAGCAGGATGAACGCGGCGTTCATGCGCAGCTCGCGCGTATCAACCCGCTGCACGATGCTACTACGCCACTGCTATGGCGGCGCGCCGAAGGCAGGCTGCCGGTAACCGCACTATTCCATGAAGAACGCCGGCAGGGGACTTTGCTGCTGTGGCTGGTATTTTTTTGTAACTTGATGGTGTTTTATTTTTTACAGAATTGGCTACCGACTTTGTTCACCGACGCCGGCCTTGCGCGGCAGGATGCGGTGTTGATGAGCACTTTGATTTCCTGGGGCGGCATCGTCGCCGGTTTGCTGTCGGGGCCCTTGATGGATCGCTACAACCCGTGTCTGGTGTTGGCGGGGCTTTATCTTGGCGGCACCGTGTTCGTGGCGCTGATGGGCTTGGCCTCGGCGGCCTCCTTGGCGGCGGCTACGTTTTGCGCCGGCTTTTGCGTCAGCGGCGCGCAAAAAAGCATCAACGGTTTCGCGGTGCTGTTTTATCCAGTGCGGATGCGCTCAACCGGCGTTGGCTGGGCGCTGGGCATTGGCCGCTTTGGTTCCATCCTCGGCCCCGTCGCCGCCGGTTATTTGCTCAGTTGGGGCTGGAGTTATGCGTCGCTGATGCAAGTGGCCGCGCTGCCGATGCTGGTGGCCGCGCTGGCCATTTATCTGGTGGGGCGCCGTTACTATGGCGCCGGGCGCCATAGTGCGTGAGTTTTATAATGACTGATACGTCGCGTATTCCTTACCGCTACCTGCACGATCCGGCGCTGTATCGCATCGAGCAAGAGCGTATTTTCCACGGCCCCACCTGGCATTATTTGTGTCTCGACGTGGAAGTGCCGGACGCTGGCAGTTATGTCACCACCCAAATTGGCGCAACGCCAATCGTCGTCGTGCGCGGCGATGATGGCGCGGTAAGAGCCCTGGTGAATCGCTGCCGCCACAAAGGCGCTCTGGTATGCGTTGAGCCGCGCGGCAAAGCGCCAACTTTGCGCTGCCTCTATCATGGCTGGAGTTATTACCTCGATGGCCGTTTGCGGCTGGTGCCTTTCGAGAAAGGCATTGAAGGCAAAGGCGGTATGCCTGCGTGTTTCAACAAGAGTGAACATGGCTTGACGCCGGTACGCATCGAGATTTTTTGCGGCGTGGTATTCGGCACGCTGTCGAGCGACGTGGAACCTTTGGCGACTTATCTTGGCCCGGATATGCGCCGGCAATTGCAACGTGTGTTCCATAAACCCGTGGAAGTGCTCGGCTATTATCATCAAGTGCTGCATAACAACTGGAAGCTGTACGCCGAAAACGCGCGCGATTCCTACCATGCAACGATCCTGCATGCCTTCTACGCCACCTTCAAACTGAACCGGCTGACGATGGGCGGCGGCCTGCTCGTCAATCACGATGGCTGGAATACCATGAATTATTCCATCGGCGCCTCGCTGCGCGAAGGCGAATACGACGCCAAGGAATTACGTTCCGTCATGCCGGACATCGGCCTTGAAGGGCCGCAACTCTTGGACCATCGGCTCGAATTCGCCGACGGCATTACGGTGGCGATCCAGTCGATCTTCCCCGCCTGCGTGCATCAGCAGATTTATAACACGCTGGCCATGCGCCAATTGGTACCGCTTGGTCCAGATCGTAGCGAATTGCACTGGACCGTGTTCGGCTACGCCGATGACGACCCCGAGCTGCGCACCTTGCGCCTGCGCCAGAGCAATTTGATCGGCCCGGCGGGTTACGTGTCGATGGAAGATGGCGTGATTGGCGAATACGTGCAGCGCGGCATCGCGGGCAGCGCCGATGACGAACAGGCGCTACTTTTGATGGGCGGCAGCGGCATTGCCAGCGTCACCGATTCACGCGCCAACGAAACGACGGTGCGCGGCTTCTGGCAAGGCTATCGCGCGCTGATGGGGGATGCACTCGATGAATGACTGGCAGCTACATTGGCGCATCCAGCAATTGCACACGCGCTACGTGCAAATTCTCGATGAAGACCGCCTGGAAGAATGGCCCGAACTTTTTACCGCCGCCGGGCGCTACGCAATCACCACGCGCGAAAATCATCAAGCGCGCCTGCCCTTGGCGCTCTATTCCTGCGAAGGCCAGGGCATGTTACGCGATCGTGTTACCGGCTATCGCCGCATCAATGTTTACGAACCGCAGTGTTACCGCCACCAGATCAGCGCGCTGGAAGTGCAAGCCGGCGCTGACGGCGGCTGGCGCTGCCGCAGTAATTTTCTGGTAATACGCACCTTGCAACACGGCGGCATGAGCGTGTTCGCCACCGGGACTTACCATGACCATATCACCGAACAGGCAGGTGAGTTGAAATTTGTGGAACGGCTGGTCATCACCGATTCGCGCCAGACGGATACTTTGCTGGTGATTCCGTTGTGATCTTTGCGCTGAGAGATTTTGATTGAGCTGCCGGGTCCGCGCTGGCGGTGGCCGTGGCGAGACACGCCGCAAGTACGTCCCTGTAGGCTCCTTCCGGCCATCCCTGGCCTACAAGGGTCTCGCCACGGCCACCGCCAGCGCGGACCCTTGATCAAGTTCTCTACGGCAAAAC
>JAITMI010000391.1 GCA_031277435.1 Pseudomonadales bacterium | reverse complement strand
CTGCGGTTACGACAAGGAAGCGGCGCGGCGCAGCCAGCCGCATGTGAGCACTGAATTGCTGGTGGCCTATGCCTGGGACCAGGTGAATCGCGTCGATCCCTTGGGTTTTTTCGGCATGGTGCATGTGCTCGAAGGCACCAGCATCAGCCTCGCCACGCAGGCCGCCGACGCCATCAAGGCCAAGCTGGGGTTACCGCAACAAGCGTTCTCTTATTTATATTCGCATGGCGCGCTGGATCAACAGCACATCAAGTTTTTCGAGGGGCTGATGAACCGTATTACCGAGCCCGCCGAGCAGCGGCTGATCGTGCATAGCGCCACTGTCATCTATCAACTTTATGGCAATGTATTCCGTTCGCTCGATGGCGCGCACGGTTTGCCACGCGGAGTGTAGTCATGCAAATAGAGCACAAAACCTTGCTCGTTACCGGCGCCAGCGGTGGCATTGGCCGTGCGCTGTGCCGGCGCTTGCAGGAACGCGGCGCGCGGTTAGTGCTCAATTGCGTCAATGGCGAGGCTTTGCGCGAACTGGCTTTTGAATTACAACCCGGACATTGGCAAGCCGCGGCGGACATCAGCACCGAGGAAGGCCGCGCGAGCCTGGTGCAGATTTGCGCTGACGCGGGGATCGACGGCGTCATCAATCTTGCCGGCGTGCTGGATTTCGCGCTGTTCGCCGAACAAAGCCCCGCGCGCATCAGCCGCATATTGGAAGTGAACACGCTCGGCACGATTTTGCTCACCCGCGCTTTGCTGCCGCAACTTTTGACGCGGCCACAAGCGCGCATCGTCAATGTCGGGTCGATTTTCGGCAGCATCGGCCACCCTGGTTTCGCCGTGTACTGCGCCAGCAAGGCGGCGATAAAAGCCTTCAGCGAAGCTCTGGCGCGCGAGCTGGCCGATGGCACGCTGAGCGTGGCCTACATCGCGCCGCGTGCCACCCGCACCGCGCTCAATTCCGATCGCGTCAACGCGCTCAACCAGGCGCTGGGCAACAAGAGCGACAGCCCCGAACATGTGGCCGCCGCCATCGTGAGCTTGCTGCAAGACGGCGCCGCGCAACGTTTTCTCGGCTGGCCAGAACGTTTGTTCGTAAAACTCAATGCGCTGCTGCCAGCCTTGGTACAGCAATCGTTGGTCAAAAAACTGCCACTCATCAAGCGCTACGCTCAATCTTCCACGGAGACAACACCATGAAAATTACTCGCGGTATCATTTTGGCGGCCATGCTGGCCTGCGGCTCTGGCGGCGTGTTGGCCGACCTCGATGGCGACGTGCGGCATTTGCAAGAGCGCTGGGCCGAAATCAATTATCAATTGGAAGGCAAAACCAAACTCGCCGCCTTCGAGCAATTGGTGAGCGAGGCGGACGCGATTACGCGCGCCAATCCCAACGCGGCGGAAACCTGGATTTGGAGCGGCATCATCAAATCCACCTATGCCGGCGCCAAGGGCGGCCTCGGCGCCTTGTCGCTGGTCAAAGCCTCGAAGGCGGATTTGGAACGCGCGTTGGAGATCGATCCGTCCGCCTTGCAAGGTTCCGCTTACACCAGCCTGGGCGCGCTGTATTACAGCGTGCCGGGCTGGCCGGTGGCTTTTGGCGATGATGACAAAGCCGAGGAATTGCTCAAGCAAGCCTTGAGTGTGAATCCGGATGGCATTGATTCGAATTATTTTTATGCCGATTATTTGATCAACGAAAAGCGTTATGCTGAAGCGCGTACGTACCTGGAAAAAGCCCAGCAAGCCGCGCCAAGGCCGGGCAGGGAGCTGGCTGATTCCGGGCGTCAGGGAGAGATCGCGGCGAAGTTGCGGGAGATTGCGGGGAAATAATGCAATTATTTATCTTTGGTTTTTTATTTGCTTCATGCGCCCCCACCCTAGCCCTCCCCCGTAAACGGGGGAGGGGATATAAGCCGGGAGCAAAATAATAGAGGCATTCACGGAGCTAATTTCTTGCAACTTTTATTAGTGGAAGACGACCGCCCCCTGGCGCGGGGCCTGAAAAAAGCCTTGATGAGTCAGGGCTTCGCGGTCAATCATGTGGAAACCGGCAAGGCGGCGCTGCATGTGCTGGCGACCGAGCCGCCGGATCTCGTGGTGCTTGACATCGGCCTGCCCGACATCAGCGGCCTGGAGCTACTCAAAACCCTGCGCCGGCAAGGGCGCACCGTGCCGGTGATCTTGCTCACCGCGCGCGATTCGGTGGATGATAAAGTAGCGGGGCTCGACAGCGGCGCCGATGATTATCTGGCCAAACCGTTTGATATGACGGAACTGTTGGCGCGTTTGCGGGTGATCGAACGGCGCCTGAGCACCGCGCCCAGCAATCGCATTTGCATTGGCGGCGTCAGCCTCGACACCGCCGAACAGCGCCTGTGGGTACAAGGAGACGAAGTGGAATTACCGCGCCGCGAATATATGCTGCTGAAAACGCTGATGGAAAACGCCGGCCGCGTGCAGACGCGCGCGGTGCTGGAATCGCGCCTGTATAGCTGGGGCGAGGAAATCGCCAGCAACGCCTTGGAAGTACATGTACACCATTTGCGCAAAAAACTCGGCAACGATTTCATTCGCACCATTCGCGGCGTGGGTTACAAGGTGGCGGCGCAGTGAGCTCGATTCGCAGCTTTCTCATTGCCGGAATTCTCGCCACGCTCATTCTGTTCAATTTCATCGCCACGCTGCGCGGCTATCAAAGCAGTATGCGCGAAGCCGACATGCTGTTCGATAATCAACTGCTCGATCTATCATCGCTGGTGGCCAACCTGGATATCGCGGCGCTGCCGCGCGATTTTCATCTGGGTAACAACTTGGCGTTTCAAGTGTGGCGCGATGGCGACTTGGTGGCGGCCACGCATCAGGCGCTACGCGAACCGATGAATACGCTGACGCCGGGTTTCAGTTTCAGTAATTTCGATGGCTACCGCTGGCGCACTTACACCCGCCATGAGGAGCGCGATGCACGCTGGATCATCGTGGCGGAACGCAGCGATCAGCGTTTCGTGCTGGCCGAAAACGTAGTGCTTGAAGCGGTGATTCCCATTCTGCTCAGCATTCCCTTGGTGGGGCTGTTGATCTGGGTCTTGGTGAGCCGCGGTCTCAGGCCGCTGCGCATGTTGTCCACCGCGCTGCGCCGCAAACAGGCCAGCGATCTCAGCCCGCTGCCGGAACGGGGCATTCCCCAGGAACTGGCGCAGGTGGTGCAATCAACCAACGCTTTCATCAACCGCCTCAGCGCGGCGCTGGAACGCGAAAAGCGTTTTTCCGCCGACGCCGCGCACGAACTGCGCACGCCGATCAGCGCGCTCAAGGTGCAACTGCACAATCTGGCGCAGGAAGTAGCGCCCAATTCGGAAGCCTACGCGCAGCTTCAGGAAGGCGTGGAGCGTATGCAGCATTTGGTGGAACAATTGTTATCAT
>JAITMI010000274.1 GCA_031277435.1 Pseudomonadales bacterium | reverse complement strand
ATCAGCTTCCTCGATACGCCCGGCCACGCCGCGTTCAGCGCGATGCGTTCGCGCGGCGCCAGGGCCACCGACATCGTGATTCTGGTGGTGGCGGCCGACGACGGCGTCATGCCGCAAACCATCGAGGCGATTCAGCACGCGCGCGCCGCCAACGTGCCGATCGTGGTGGCGATCAACAAGATCGACAAACCCTCCGCCGACCCCGAGCGCGTCAAGAGCGAATTGTCGCAGCATGGCCTGATTTCCGAAGCCTGGGGCGGCGACACGCAGTTCGTCGAGGTATCGGCGCATACCGGGCAGGGCATGGATGAGCTGTTGGCCGCCGTGCTCTTGCAAGCCGAGGTCATGGAGCTGCGCGCCGTGGTCGATTGCCCGGCCAAGGGCGTGGTGATCGAATCGCGCCTCGACAAGGGCCGTGGTTCCGTTGCCACGGTATTGGTCAAAAACGGCACGCTGAAGCAAGGCGATATTGTACTCGTTGGTCATGAATATGGCCGCGTGCGCGCCATGATGGACGAGAACGGCAGGCAAGTGCAAAGCGCCGGCCCCTCCATTCCGGTGGAAATTCTCGGCCTTAACGGCACCCCGGAAGCGGGCGACGAATTCATCGTGGTGGAAAGCGAGAAAAAAGCGCGCGAAGTGGCGGAGTTCCGTCTGCATCGCTTCCGCGAAACCCAGCTCGTCAAGCAACAGGCGGCCAAGACGGAAAGCCTGTTCGCCACCATGGGCAAGGATCACAAGAAAATTCTCAACGTGGTGCTCAAGGCCGACGTGCGCGGTTCGCTGGAAGCGATCATGGCCGCGTTGCAAGGTTTGGGCAATGATGAAGTAGCGGTCAATATCGTCGGCTACGGCGTGGGCGGCATCTCGGAAACCGACGTGCAATTGGCGGAAACCTCCAAGGCCACCGTGATCGGCTTCAACGTGCGCGCCGACAAGGCCGCCAAAACTCTGGTCGAAAACGCCGGTTTGCAATTGCGCTATTACAGCATCATTTATAACTTGATCGACGACGTGAAAGCGGTGCTCGGCGGCATGTTGACGCCGGAATTGCGCGAGGAAATCGTCGGCGTCGCCGAAGTGCGCGATGTATTTAATTCGCCAAAATACGGCGCCATCGCCGGCAGCATGGTGATTGAAGGCACGGTAGCGCGTAACAAACCGATTCGCGTATTGCGCGATAACGTGGTGATTTACGAAGGCGAATTGGAATCGCTGCGCCGCTACAAGGACGAAGTCAGCGAAGTGCGCATGGGCATGGAATGCGGCATCGGCGTGAAGAACTACAACGACGTGCGCATCGGCGACAAGATCGAAGTGTACAACCGCACTCAAGTCGCGCGGACCCTGTAACTGGTAAGCCCGTAATTCGCAGCAAGGGTGAGGCGCATCATGCCCAGACCGTCCAACCGGCTCGACCGCATCGGCGACCAGCTCAAGCAAGAGCTGGCCGTGTTGATCCGCGACGAATTGCGCGACCCGCGCCTGGGCATGGTGTCGGTGATCGACGCCAAAGTGAGCCGCGACCTGGCCCATGCCGTGGTGTATTTCACCGCGCTCAACGCCGACGCCGCCGAAGTGTCGGAGGTGTTGAACAAGGCCAGCGGCTATTTGCGCTCCCTGCTCGCCAAGCGCCTGAATCTGCGCAGCACGCCCAAATTGCGTTTTGCCTATGATGAAAGCATCGAGCATGGCCGTGAGTTGTCGGCTTTGATTGATAAGGCGATGGCGCTGGAAGCGCCGCCTGATGACGAAGGCTCTGATCCGTAGATGCCGTTACCCCTGGCAAGGACTGTAGGGCGGGTATATTCCCGGCTCTTTGGGTTTGGCGGGTCAAGACCCGCCCTACGGTTCCCTGCTGTCGCAAATGCGGCAAGCCCCTTCCCCCGCTGGCGGGGGAAGGTTGGGATGGGGGGAATGATATGAGCGCCCGCCCCCTCCCCAACCCTCCCCCGCGCGCGGGGGAGGGGGTTAAAAGCAGACGCCCCATCGACGGCATCCTCAGCGTCGACAAACCCCTGGGCCAAAGCTCCAACCACTGCCTGCAACTGGTCAAACGCTGGCTGCAAGCGGAAAAGGCCGGCCACACCGGCGCGCTTGATCCCCTCGCCACCGGCGTGCTGCCGCTGTGTTTCGGCGAAGCCACCAAGTTGAGCCAAATCCTGCTCGATGCCGACAAAGCCTATCTCGCCACGCTGCGCCTCGGCATCGAAACCGCCACCTGCGACGCGGACGGTGAAATTCTGCGCGAAAGCGCGGTGCCGCTGCTTGATGAGGCCATGATCGAAGCCGCTCTGGCGCGTTTTCGCGGCCCGCAGCGGCAAGTCGCGCCGGTATATTCGGCGCTCAAGCAAGACGGCGTGCCGCAGTACAAATTGGCGCGCGCGGGCAAGCCGGTACAGGCCAAGGAGCGCGACATCGTCATTCATGCGCTGAGCCTGGTAGAGTGGCGCGCCCAGGAACTGGTACTGCGCGTGCGCTGTAGCAAGGGCACCTACATCCGCAGCCTGGCGCGCGATATTGGCGTGGCGCTCAACTCTGGCGCGCATTTGAGTGCGCTGAGGCGCGAACAGGCCGGCCCCTTCACCCTGGCGCGCAGCCACGGGCTCGATGAACTGCGCCAATGCTGGGAAAATGGCGGCCCCGCCGCTATTGAAGCTTTATTATTGCCAGTGGATTTCGCGGTACAGGACTGGCCGGCGCTCTGGCTCAATGAGGCCAATGGCCTGCGTTTCTGGCAGGGGCAAACGTTGCGGACTGATCCGGGGCAAGCGCCGGGGCCACGGCGGATTTATGGCGGCGAACGCTTCCTGGGCATTGCTGAACTTTTGCCCGACGCCAGTCTGCGCCCCTTACGGCTGGTCAAATACGCGCCAATTAATTAGCATCAGCCCATTAAGTAGTTATTGAGACCGGATCGTAAAGGACCTGTGACCGGCGAGGAGGCTTCCGTTCAGCGTGATCGTCGCGCTCAGGAAACACATCTATGGTCCTGTTCAAATCGATCTTTTTCAAAACGCTATTGGCGCTGTGTCTGCTTGTGGCCCTGAGCCTGGGCGCGCTGTTGTTTTTGGTGCTGGAGTGCGCGCCCAGCGTAGCGCCCCTGAGCAGTCTGGACGCCATCGACCTGCATTCGCTGGAATTTCTCTCCGCCGATAACGACCCGCGCGCGCTCGCCCCCGGCAGTTCCGCGACCTTGGCCTTGAGCAAGAACGATCTGGAATTGGCGCTCAATTACCTGCTCGACCGCCTGCAACTGGGCCAGGCCAAGGTGGCGCTGCAAGACGGCAGCGCCCAGGTTGAAGCCTCGCTGCGCGTGCCGGTGAATTTCGCCGAGCTTTACCTCACTCTCAAAGGCTCGCTAGAGGGCGGCGGTACTTTACTGATCGTTTCAAATCTCAGCGTGGGCGGCCTGCGGCTGCCGGATTGGCTATCGGCCAAGCTGCTCAGCATGACGCGCGACAAGCTGGATCAGCGTTATCCTGATTATCAGCGGCTGCGCGCCTCAATCGAAAATCTACATATCGATGCACGCTACCTGCGCCTGAGTTACCGCTGGGATCCAGCGCTGGCGCGCGATTTGTCGCGCTGGGGCAGTGAACTCTTGCTGCCGCATTCCTTGCGCGATTTGCTGGCCGTGTACCGCGCCCGCCTGCGCGAATTGGCCTTGGAACCGAACCTGCCCAAGCGGCCCTCAGCCGACGAATTTCTGCCGCCGATGTTCGCCTACGCGCATAACCGCGGCGGCGATCCAGTGGAGGAAAACCGCGCCCTGCTGTTGGCGCTCACGCTCTACGCGCTCGATCTTGACCGCTTGACCCTGAATGCCGCCGACCAGGCCGCGCCCTGGCACGAATTGCAGTTCTACCACCGTGGCGACTGGTCACGGCATTTCTTCCTCTCGATCGGCCTCACCCTCGGCGGCGGCGCCGGCCTCGCCGGCAGCATCGGACTGCTCAAGGAAATCGAGGACACCCACGGCAAAGGCAGCGGCTTCAGCTTCACCGACATCGGCGCTGACCGCATGGGCGTGCGCTTCGCCGAATTCGCGGTGTCGAACCCCGCCAATGCCCGCCTCCTGCAACAGCGCATGGCACAGAGCGAAGGCGAGCCGTTCTACTTCCCCGACCTGCGCGACCTGCCCGAATTCCTCAGCCAGGAACAATTCGCCCAGGACTACGGCGGCACCACCGGCGCGGCCTTCAAGCGCGAAATCGACCAGATCGAGGCGCGCATCGACGCCTTGCCGGTGTTTGCGCCGGCGCTTTGATCGTCACTGGCCACCCTCTCCCCCGCCCTCTCCCGCCAGCGGGAGAGGGGGCAGTCCGGGTGCAGTCTCAACAACAACTCCTTCCGTTACTTCGATGTACTCCCTCTCCCGCTGGCGGGAGAGGGCGGGGGAGAGGGTGGAAAAATTCGCCAACAAGCAAGAGAAGGCGCAGCTTGTGCTACAATCGCGCCCCTTCGCCCGCCCTGAACCCTCAGGAAGCGAAACCAGGAAGACCCCAGGTGACTATCAATATGCGTGGTTACTCTGGCTCGAAACGGAAGTCCTTCATCAATCGCATATTAAGAGGAACATTCCATGGCTCTGTCCGCAGACCAGAAAGCAGAAATCGTCCGTGAATACAGCTTGGCTGACGGTGACACCGGCTCCCCCGAAGTACAGGTAGCGCTGCTCACCGGCAACATCAACCAGTTGCAGGACCATTTCAAAACCCACAATCACGACCATCACTCTCGCCGCGGCTTGATCCGGATGGTCAACACCCGCCGCAAACTGCTCGACTACCTCAAGCGCAAGGATCTGAATCGCTACAATTCCCTGATCCAGCGTTTGGGCCTGCGTCGCTAAGTTGGCACTCAAAGGGTGATGGGATTGGCTCATCACCCCTTTTTTTATTGGTAAAGAGAAGATAAATGTTTAATCCCATCAGAAAGGAATTCAAATTCGGCACGGATACCGTGGTACTGGAAACCGGCAAAATTGCCCGCCAGGCCAGCGGCGCCGTCATGGTAACGATCGGCGGCACCGTCGTGCTGTGCACCGTGGTTGGTAAAAAAACCGCCGCTCCCGGTCAGGATTTTTTCCCCTTGACCGTCGATTATCAGGAAAAAACTTACGCCGCGGGCAAAATTCCCGGCGGCTTTTTCAAACGCGAAGGACGCCCCACCGAAAAGGAAACGCTGACCTCCCGCCTCATCGACCGCCCCTTGCGTCCGCTGTTCCCCAAAGGTTTTTTGAATGAAGTGCAGGTAATCTGCACCGTCATGTCCTCCGTAAAAGACGTCGATCCCGACATCGCCGCCATGATCGGCGCCTCCGCCGCGCTGGCCATTTCCGGCATCCCCTTCGCCGGCCCAATCGGCGCCGCGCGCGTGGGTTACACCGACGCCGAAGGTTACATCCTCAATCCCTGCTACAAACAATTGGAAAAATCCCAGCTCGACATGGTAGTGGCCGGCACCAGCGCCGCCGTGCTGATGGTGGAATCCGAAGCCAAGGAACTGAGCGAAGACCTGATGCTGGGCGCGGTACTGTTCGCGCATCAGGAAATGCAGGTGCTGATCAGCGCCATCAACGAGTTCAAGCAAGAGGCCGGCAAACCCGCTTGGGATTGGACGCCGCCGGTCAAAAACGAAGCCTTGATCGAGGCCATCAGCGCCGCCTTCAACGGCGAAATCACCGCCGCTTATCAAATCTCCGACAAGATGCAGCGCCACGATCGCCTGAGCGCCCTGCAAGCGCAGGCCATCGAACAGTTTGTGAACGAAAGTACAGAAACGCCGGTTAAAGCCGCCGAGGTACAGAACGTATTTGCCTCGCTGGAGAAAAAAATCGTGCGTGGCCGCATCATCGCCGGCCAGCCGCGCATCGATGGCCGCGACAACCACACCGTGCGCCCGATCAGCGTGGAAGTGGGCGTGTTGAGCAAAACGCACGGCAGTGCGCTGTTCACTCGTGGTGAAACGCAAGCGCTGGTAATCGCCACGCTTGGCGCCCTGCGCGACGCGCAGATCATCGAAGATTTGTCCGGAGTGAAGAAAGACGGCTTCATGCTGCACTACAACTTCCCGCCCTTCAGCGTCGGCGAAACTGGCCGCATGGCCGGCCCCAAGCGCCGCGAAGTCGGTCATGGCCGCTTGGCGCGCCGTGGCGTCGCCGCGGTATTGCCGGGCGAGGAAAGCTTCCCCTACGCGATTCGCGTGGTCTCGGAAATCACCGAGTCGAACGGCTCCAGCTCAATGGCCTCGGTCTGCGGCACCTCCCTGGCGCTGATGGACGCTGGCGTGCCGGTGAAAACGCCAGTGGCCGGCATCGCCATGGGTCTCATCAAGGAAGATCACGGCTTCGCCGTGCTCACCGACATCCTGGGCGACGAAGACCACCTCGGCGACATGGACTTCAAAGTAGCCGGCTCCGCCAACGGCGTCACCGCACTGCAAATGGACATCAAAATTCAGGGCATCACCGAAGAAATCATGGAAACCGCGCTGGAAGAAGCCTACAAGGCGCGCATCCACATTCTGGGTGAAATGAACAAAGTCATCGCCACCCCGCGCGCGCAGATTTCCCCCAACGCGCCGAGCATGGCGGTAATCAAGATTCACGTCGACAAGATCCGCGACGTCATCGGCAAAGGCGGCGTCACCATCCGCGGCATCACCGAGGAAACCGGCGCCTCCGTGGACATCGACGACGACGGCAACGTGCGTATTTATGGCGAAGATTCCAATTCCCGCGACCGCGCATTGGAAATGATCCAAGCCATCACCGCCGAAGCCGAGATTGGCCGCACCTACAAAGGCAAAGTCTCGAAAATCGTCGATTTCGGCGCCTTCATCACCATCCTGCCCGGCAAGGACGGCTTGGTCCATATCTCGCAAATTTCGCAAGAGCGCGTGGAAAAAGTCACCGACTACCTCAAGGAAGGCCAGGAAATTTTCGTCAAAGTCCTCAAGATCGACGACCGCGGCAAAATCAGCCTGAGCATGAAGGAAGTCACCGAGGAAGACAAAGCCTCCGTGTGATGCCGTTGGTTGGACGGATGTAAACGCAAAAGGGCAGCTTCGGCTGCCCTTTTGCGTTTTAGGTTGGCGAACGAAGCAAGTAGGTTGGCGCTGAGTGAAGCCCAACATTCGTCACGTAACATCCCACGTTGGAATGACGGCAGTGGAATTAACCAAGCGTTCACTATTTGATGAAGTGCTGCCCCGCGGTGAACCAAGCTATTGCTGTTCCCGCCACATACATGCCGGGATCGGTCACTCCAAACAGCCGGAGAATAAGAAGATTCAAGCCGGTAATCGCAAGCCCAAATAGCCCGGACTTAAAACGATTATTCATGGGTTGTGATACCCGTCTCATACCAGAAGTAATAGAACCAGCGAAAGAAAGCGAGTAGGGTGGGGGGGGGGGCGGCCGAACCCCAACCACACACAGAACAACAAGAAACTAGGTTTTGGGTTTCGGGG
>JAITMI010000113.1 GCA_031277435.1 Pseudomonadales bacterium | reverse complement strand
GGCTGGAATCTGACCGCTGGTTCCACCTCATGCGGGATTGGTCGCACCATTGTGAATTGATACTTGCGGGCATGTGGGGCGGCTGCGTTGGCGTCATTCCCGGCATGAGAGCCGAAATGATCGATTTCCTTCAACATGATGTGACGGCCAGAGGCCACTCTTGGGATATTGACCAGTATTTCCTGCGTCAGCGCCTGTGGCCTACCCTGCGCCAGAGTGTCTTGGCGCACGACAGCCAGTTCAGCTTTCCTGGCAATCAAGACTTTCCTCCGGTTCCCGGCGCGCTTGTCGATGAGACCACTTACATTGGCGCGAATCCGCCCTCCGCAACGGTACGGCTAAGCCTGGATGCCCCCGATGGCACGGTGGCCGAATGGTCGCTGCTGGAGCGGGATGACGAGGTATTTTGCCGTTATGATGCCGTCATTCGAGAAGGCTGTTCCGTGCTGCATTTTCCTGATTTTTTGCTGCGCAAGATTGATTCAGGAGAGCTTAGGAGCCGAATTACGGCAAAGGCCGCGCGGCGCCATGACTAAAGTAATGACTCCACAAAATTCTCCAAAATTTCGCGATACCGAACTAGCGGAACTTTACCGCCGCGCACTTGAGCAGCACCAACAAGGCCGCCAGATCGAAGCGCTTGCCGCCTATGATGAACTGCTGGCGCTCCAGCCAGATCAGGCGGAAATACACTTCAATCGAGGCCTGGCGCTGGGCGAACTGAATCGCCCGCATGAAGCATTGGCAAGTATTGAGCGGACCATCGCGCTCAAGCCCGGTTATCTCACCGCGCGGCGTTATCGTTGTATTGTTCTGGAACGGCTTGGCCGTTATGCCGATGCGCTGCGAAGTTATGAATACATCATCACTCTGGAGCCCAATGACGCCACCGCGCATTGCAAGCGGGGCTATATGCTGGAGAGGCTTGACCGGCTCGCCGAAGCGCTGCAAGCCTACGAGCGCGCCATCGCGCTCAAGCCTGACTACGCCCATGCCCATTGCGCGCACGGCTGCGCCTTGCTCAAGCGTGGCGACTATGCGCGGGCGCTCACGAGCTTCGAAGCCGCCATCGCGTTACAGCCAGATTACGCCGAGGCGCACCGCGACCGTGGCGATGCCTTGGCTACGATGGGCGAGTACGACGCCGCCTTGGCGAGTTACGAGCGCGCCATCGCGCTCAAGCCTGATTATATTGACGCGCGGGTCAATAACGCCGCCACGCTATTCAATCTTGGCCGTTATGAGCAGGCGTTACGGCTGGCGTGCAGCACGCAAAAACTTTCTCCAAGCCCTGCCCTTCTCCACTTGGAAGCCCGCTGCCTGTCAAAGCTCATGCGGTACGAAAACGCTTACGCCGTCGCCAAACAGGCTGATTCCGCGTTGCATGGCAAGGACATCGCGCACCATGAATTGATGAGTCATGTTTGCGGCTACACCGACAGGCACGCCGAAGGCCAGCACCACGGCGGTATTGCTTTGCGGATGAAGGATGCTTCGGTGCGGGGCAATGCTTGCTACGCTATTCCGGCTCACCCGCCAGGTAAACCGGACAAGGGGCGCAAAGTGATTTCGTATTCGTTATATGGCGCGTTGCCGCGTTATTGCGACGGCGCGCTGCGCAATTGCGATGCCGCCGCCGCGTTATTGCCGGATTGGCGTTGCCGTTTTTATGTTGATGAAAGCGTGCCCGCCGAGGTGCTGCGGCGTTTGTGCGCCAAAGGCGCGGAGCTTATCGGCGTTGATGAAGCAACCAAAGCGTCGGTTCATCCGTTGATGTGGCGCTTTCTGGCGGCTGACGATCCAGAGGTCTCGCGCTTTTTGCTGCGTGACGCGGATTCCTTGATAGAGCCGCGCGAAGCGGCGGCGGTCCATGCCTGGCTGGAATCTGACCGCTGGTTCCATCTCATGCGCGATTGGCCCGGCCACTGCGAATTGCTGCTGGCGGGCATGTGGGGCGGTTGCACGGGCATCATTCCCAGCATGAGAGCCGAAATGGTCGATTTTCTTCAGCATGAGGGGGCGGTCGGCGATCATCCGAATATTGACCAGTATTTTTTGCGTCAGCGAGTATGGCCCACCGTGCGCCAAAGCGTCTTGGCGCACGACAGTCAGTTCAATTTCCCAGGTAATCAAGCCTTTCCGGTGGTTCCCGGCGCGCCGGCGGACGCCAGCGATTACATTGGCGCGAATTTATCCGCCGCAACGGTGCGCGCGCTGCTGAATGCGCCGGATGGCACGGAGATCGAATGGTCGCTGCTGGATCAAAATGGAACGGTATTTTGTACTTATGAGGGCGTTATTCGTGACGGCGCTTATGTGGCGTATTTTCCCGAGTTTCTGCGGCGCAAGATTCGCGCGGGAGAGCTCAAGGGCCGGGTTACGGTAAAGCCCGTTTCACGCCAGGATTAACGTGATTGGGAAAGGGTCATCGCCAAGGCGGAGGCGGCGCGGTTGCCACCGCGAGTTTCAATTGTGTAAAAAATTTGATCTGGAACATGGACATAAGCACCCCTAACCTTTATATTGCGCGCGCTTTTTTACATACCAAAGAGGGGAGTTCTTTATGTTCCATAAATCTACCGGTCAGTCTTTTATGGCCTTGACCGCGCTGGCGAGCGCCATGATGGCCGCGCCAGTGTTCGCCCAAATCCAGCCGCAGCAAGGCACCGGCGCGCCGCTGCTCGAAGAAATCACCGTAACGGCAACCCGCCAAGAAGCTTCCGTCAACCGCGTGGCCATGTCGGTCAGCGCGCTTAGCCAAGACAGCATGACCCAGCAAGGCATCCGCGTTGGCGCCGATATCGCGCGCATGGTGCCCGGCGTTACCTTCACTGAAACTGGCGGCGACCGTAACCCGCAGTTCACCATCCGCGGCATCGGCGGCGCTACCGTAGGCTCGCAGACCACCGGCTTCTACCTTGACGACACCGCGCTACAGCGCCGCATGGTGCCGGGCCTTCAGACCGGCGGCGGCGCGCCGTTCCCCAACCTGTACGACATTGAGCGCGTGGAAGTGTTGCGCGGCCCGCAAGGCACGCTGTACGGCGACTCCTCCGAAGGCGGTACGATCCGTTTCATTACCCCCACCCCGAGCCTGACCGAATTTTCCGGTCGCGCGCGTGTTGACGGCGCCATCACTGAAGACGGCGCGCCCTCCAAGGAAGTCGGCCTGGCCTATGGCGGCCCGCTGATCGAAGACGTATTGGGCTTCCGCATCAGCGGCGACTATCGCAAACAAGGCGGCTGGGTCGATTCCAAGAGCGTTTACGACGGTCTGACCTTCCACGAAGACAACAACTCGACCGAATCGCAGTACCTGCGCTTGGCCATGCTGTGGCAGATCAACGACACCTGGTCGATCACGCCGGCGGTTTACTATGGCCGCGATCAGTCCAATGACGATACCGGCGTATGGGGCCCCTCGGAAGAAATCACCTGGTCCGGCTCCGTGTTCCGCAACGGTATCCCCAACCCAGACATCGACTACTCCAAGTACGGCCCGAACTCCAACCCGGTCGTGGGCTTCACCAACAGCAACCGCCCGACCGCCAACGGCAACTACGCGCCCAGGATCGGCCAGCTCGGCTACGTTGACGTCAACGGCAACCCGGTAACCTACTACTACGCCGCGCTCGACCAGGAAATTCCGGCGCATACCCAAAACGCCATGCCCTGGTACAACTACGACTCCATCGGCACCGGCCTCTACAACTCCACCGCGCCTGGCGACGTGAGCTATGTGCCCTCGCCGCGTATCACCCGCGTGATGCTGCCTTCCTTGACCATCGATGCCGATTTCGACAACTTCTCGGTCAAATCGATCACCTCGTGGATCAAGGACAAAACCGACGGTTACACCTTCTCCGGCGGCACCGGCGGCGGCACCCGTAACCTCGGCACCTACATCTGGGGCACCACCGAGTGCGTGGAAGGCATCATGCGTCCGCGTCCAGGCCTCAACCCTGGCGATCCGCAAGGCTGCTATCGCGGCACCCGCTACGTACCGGGCTTCCCCAACTACGCCGACTGGTACAACTTCGAGAACCAGCGCGATGCCAAGAGCGAGGAACTGCGTTTCACCTCCAACGGTTTTGGCCCCTTGTCCTGGGTAGCCGGCGCCTACTGGAGCAGCTCCGACATCCACATGCATGGCCGCGAAACCAGCAACGAGAGCGCGGTTGCCTCTTACCTGACCGGTCTCGGCGGCATGTGGCGCGGCGGCGGTTACTTCCTGCCGCAGTGGGGCGTGTACTCGCCCGCAGGCGTCGGCGCGTTCGACACCTGGCAGCAGGACGTATCCGACCGTGAATCCTGGACCGAAGAAGACACCTGGGCGGTATTCGCCGAAGGCAACTACGACATCACCGACCGCATCACCCTGACCCTCGGCGCGCGCTACAACAACTACGAGCAGGACTTCCGCCAGTTGTACGGCGCGCTGGTAGCCGGTTTCCCGCCCCGCATCACCGTACCGGGCATGGAAGCGGACGCCTTCATGCCGCAGCCGGCGGCGGTGCAGGCGATCTCGCGTGATCCCAGCCTGCCGAACTCGCCGACCAACCCAATAGTGGACGTGAACAACCTGACGGACGTACACACCGTGATGTTCCCGACCGATCTCGCGGGCTGCCCGGATTCGCCAAACTGCGGTATCCAGTACACGATCCTCAGCTCGAAAGAAACCAACTTCACGCCGAAGGTCGCGCTGTCCTATGACTTCAGCGATACCAACATGGCGTACTTCATCTTCTCCAAAGGTTTCCGTCCCGGTGGCGTGAATCCGCCGGTACCCACCAGCGGCCAATGCCAGCAAGCCTTGGCGGACCTCGGTCTGACCCAAAGCCCGCTGACCTACGCGCAGGACACGGTAACCAGCTATGAGCTT
>JAITMI010000402.1 GCA_031277435.1 Pseudomonadales bacterium | reverse complement strand
CCTTGCTGTTGCGCAAAGTCATTCTTGGTTTTCGCGTAAGTGCCGCCGCCGAACATGCTGAAGCGATTTTGCGCGGCGCGAATATCCACTGCATGGTCGATATACCACCTGTCCAGCATGATATTTTTGACGGCGAATACGCCGCCAATTTTGTCGCGATTCTGGTACTGCCGTTTCAAATCCTTGCGCTCAGCCATTTCCTTGCGCCTCAATCACCGCGTGCTTGCCCACCGCCAGCGCGCGGCCACCATGCACGGCGGCATACGCTTGCGCCTCTGCCAGCGAACAAAACCACAAATTGGGATAAGCCGCCGCGCCGCGCAGGAGGTCGAAATGCGGTAAATCCTCGGCGCGCATGGCCGTGAGCGCCTCCCGGTAACTTTCCCAACTGGCATGGCCCGCCTCGATAGCCAAGGTGCGCAGAATGTGTTTGCGCCGCACCAGGGCGCGCTTCTGGTGCAGTTGCGGCAGCGATAACTCACGCAAACTGCCCGTAGCCAGCACGCGGCGCAATACCGGTAAACACTGGCTGGGCGCGGCGCTCAACGCCTCCTTGTGCAAGCGCCTGGCCGCGCGCAGAACCGCCGTGGCGGCGGAAGATGAAGATATAGAAGTGGCAGAAAGCGTTGAATCGTGGTGCATACCGGCTCCTGAAAAGGGCCTGCTCGCTCATGGCCGGAGGGTATGCAAGCGCGGGGCTTGCCGTGAATCAGGTGCAATGCTTTCGCGAGGCGGGCGTCCTGTAAACCCGGCGCGATTTTAGCCGAGTTGGCGGTAAGGCACCAAGAGGCGGGCGAACAGGTAAGTTGGCGGGTTTGACAGATCTGGGCTAAACCGTGGTGGCGGCAAGTTTCCGCCCCTTTTCAAATTGATATCACTATTGGTACCATGTATGCCCAAGATCGAAGACATCCTGCAAGCCATGCGCGAAAACCCGCGCGGCATACGCTTCGGGGATTTGTGCAAAGTCTGCGACGCCTATTTCGGGCCGACGCGCATGAGTGATGGCAGTCACCGGGTATACAAAACGCCGTGGTTTGGCGATCCGCGCGTGAACATTCAAAACGCCGGGGGTATGGCCAAGGTTTATCAAGTCAAACAGGTATTGCAGGCGCTTGTACGCCTGGAGGAAGAACATGGCGGCACACACTGACCCTTATACCTACCGCATCACCTGGTCCGAGGAGGACCGGCAATACCTGGGCCTGTGCGCGGAATTTCCCAGCCTGAGCTGGCTGGAAGATAGCCCCGAAGCGGCGCTCGGCGGCATCCGCAAACTGGTACAAAACTGCGTGGCCGACATGAAAAAGCACGGCGAAGCCATCCCCGAAGCGCTCGCCCTGCGCCGTTACAGCGGCAAATTCATGGTGCGGGTACCGCCCGAGCTACACCGCACGCTCAGCATTCAGGCGATGGAAGCCGGGGTGAGTTTGAACCGGCTGGTGGCCAGCAAGCTGGTGGCGTAGAACCGCAAACGAGCTTTCCCCACGCCGCGGTCCAAGCCCGCTCACGCATCACTCTTTCATGATGACTTCGAACACTTCCCGGATCGTCGTCTTCGCTTCCAGCGGGTGCCGCAACTGCTGATCCAGCGACAAACCATAACGGTTGGTGCGCCCCAAACGCTCGCGCGTGATTACGCCGGCTTTCTCCAGTTCATTGATGATCCTTTGCACCGCGCGCTCGGTAATGCCGACCTTGTGCGCGATGTCGCGCACCCGGACTTCCGGGTTGCGCGCGATGCACAACAGCACATGGGCGTGGTTGCTGAAAATCGTCCACTGCGGGCGGACGGAGCCGGTTTTGGGCAGGGAGTGGTTATGGGGGCTGGTCATGGGGGGCGGATCATACATTCAATTCAGGATTAACGGAACCTGAATGGACATACATGATTTGTTGTGCCTGAATGAAAATACAGGTAATGTATTTCGCGTATTAAGTGACGTATGACAACAATGAGAAAGAGACCAAATGAGAAAGAAACAATAAGAAGGAGGCATAGACCATGACCATACAGACTCTCAATACCTTCAACCCCCAGGAACTCGACACCTGGGAACGCCTACAGTCCCTCAACATGCCCGGCGCGGAGGAACCCACGCCATTCCCCTTCGCCGCGCGGCTGGCGCGCGAAAACGGCTGGACGCGCGAGTTCGCCAACCGTGCCATCACCGAATATCGCAAGTTTTGCTTTCTTACCGTCCATGCCGGGCACGGTGTCACCCCCTCGGACCAGGTCGATCAGGTCTGGCATTTGCACATGCTTTATTCGTGGCACTACTGGCATGAACTGTGCGGCGCCGCGCTCACCCAGCCGCTGCACCATCAACCGACCAAGGGCGGCGCCAGCGAGAGCAGCAAGTACAACGACTGGTACGGCCGCACGCTCGACTCTTATCGCCGTTACTTCGGCGAGCCACCCGCCGACCTCTGGCCATCGGCCAAGGAACGCTTCGACAAACGCCATGCCTACATGCGCATCGACCGGCGCGAGGTGTTCGTCATCAATCGTAAACGCCTATGGCGCGGCCTGGCGCTACTGTTTGGCGCTGGGGTGATTCTCTTCACCGTGACCGCTTGTTCATCCTCGGCCACGGATTTGAACGCCGGCTCGATAGTGTTCGCGGGTTTCTTGTCCGCGGTGATCGTCTTCATCTTCAGGTGGGCGGAGGGCGAGAACAAGGGCGGCAACAATCATAACGACCGTAGTGGAGGCAGTTGCGGCGGCGGTGGTGGCTGTGGCGGTTGCGGCGGTTGTGGCGGCTGAATTGAAACTAACTGAAAAACCGTTGAGGAAAAAATTATGGAATTTCTATTCTTTTTATTAGTGCTGGTCGTTATCGCGATGTTCATGGGCATCAAGTTCGTGCCGCAGAACCGCGCCTATGTAGTGGAACGCTTCGGCAAATACCACCTTACCATGGAAGCTGGCCTGAATTTCATCATCCCCTTCATCGACCGCGTGGCGGCCAACCGCTCGCTCAAGGAACAAGCCATCAACGTGCCGAGCCAAGGCGGCATCACCAGGGACAACATCAACCTGACGGTGGACGGCGTGCTGTATTTCCGCGTGCTCGATCCTTACAAG
>JAITMI010000110.1 GCA_031277435.1 Pseudomonadales bacterium | reverse complement strand
GAACACCGTAAAAATGCACTTGGCCAGAATTTTTCACAAGACCGGATGTTCCACTCAGGTAGGGTTGGCAAAGTTGATAACCGAACTCGCGCTGCCCATAAATGTTAACGCGCAGCCTTCCATCAACCGTTCATACGTCAATGACGACTGCTCAGATCAAAACGAACTTCCCTAAAATTCCATCTAGGCGCGCGACAGATACTTGCCCGTCTCCGTGCTGACGCGCACCACCTCGCCCTGCTCCAGATATTCCGGCACCAATACTTCAAGCCCGGTGTTGAGCTTGGCGGGCTTGCTGCGGCTGGTAGCGGAGGCGCCTTTCATGCTGGGCGGCGTTTCCACGATGGTAAGTTCCACCGCAGGCGGCAACTGCAAGCTGAGCAGCTTGCCGTCCATGATCAGCGCCTGTAAGCCTTGCAAATCCTCGGTGATGTAACCGCGCAGATCTTCCATATCGGCATCGGGAACCTCGTACTGGCTGTAATCCTCGGCGTTCATGAACACCCAGTTCTCGCCATCGTGGTAAGAATAGCTCACCGGCACGCGCTCGTAATCGGCCTCCTTGAGCAGGTCGTCGCCCTTGTAGGTTTCGTCCAGTTTTTGACCGGTCTGCATATTGTTGAAGCGGAATTTGTACAAAGTGGCGGCGCCGCGCGCGGAGGGGCTTTTCACCTCCATCGCCTTGACCACATGGGGCACGCCCCCGATGTCGATCACCATCCCATTTTTAACGTCACTGGCTCTTGGCATAACTGTATTCCTAAAAAATATTTGATTTTTGACCTTTTACTCTCACCTCCACCCTCACCACACCATCCCCTCCCCCGCACGCGGGGGAGGGCTAGGGAGGGGGCAAAGGAAAAAACAAAAGAGAGGCAAAAAAAAAGACTACGCAATCAACTCAAACAAATTCCCGCTCACGCATCCACTTCGTCGCGATCCACTTTTCGCCTTCCACCACCGGCGCGCCGCCGTGCAGGGTGAGCGAGGATTCATGCGGCCGCTCATAATTGAAAAATACCGCGTTGCCGCGCACCGGCGCGACTTCAAAGTTGACGTTGGGAAAAGTGGTGCCGCCGCCCATTTTAGGATCGTTCAAATACATCACGATGGTGGCGACGCGCTGCCCGCCGCGTTGCAGAATCTTGGGCGTGCCCTTTTCACGCGGATCGAAATAATCGTAATGCGGCTTGTATTCGGCGCCTGGGCCATAATGCAGGATTTGCAAGCCTTCGCCATTTTCAACCGGCCAGCCAAGCAAGGCCGACAAGCGCGTTTCGATGCGCTGGCACAGGGAGTTTTCACCGCGCTTGAAAAACATGCCATCGCTGGTACGCGCGTCATGCACCGCCGAGCCGCCGGTATCGACCTGCACCGCGGTCGAGCGTTGCAAACGCGGGCGCGCCAGCTCGATCAATTCCTCGCATTCCTCCGGCGCGAGCAGATCGCCAAACAGCACCACCCGCGGCCTGCGCAGCGCCCCGAGCACGCGCACTTCGCGGTCGCCAGCCCACAGCGTGCTGGGAATGCCGCCTTCGGGCAAGGGGTCCGGCACCTTCGCCTTGGGAAATTGCCCATCGAGCGTGCGTTCTTCATGAAAATCGCGCCAGATGCGCCGCATTTCGGCCAGCACGACCTCTTGCTGCCAGCCGGTGCTTACCAACGAATGCAGCACCCTTTCAGGGTCCGCGTCAGCACGCGCCTGTTCGGTGATCCACTGGCGCAATTCAGGGGTAATGGATTGAGTCATGATTAAGCCGGGAGGTAAAAAAGACAGGACCGAATTGGACACTGATTGGCGGGTGGCTTCAAGTCCATGCAGGTTTTTCTCGCCAAGCCCGTAGGGGCGACCGCCGGTCGCCTCTACAGAGACCGCCGCAAACCCTAATAATGCGGCGGCCTTTCCTCCGCCGCCGAAAACGGCTCCGCCTGCTGGCGCGGCGCGGCTTCGAGATAGGCCACGCGCTCGCGCAAGAGTTGCACTTCGGCGCGCAGCACATCCAACTGTTTTTGCTGCGCGGTGAGGATGTCCGCAAGTTCGTTCAGGTTGCGCTCCTGAAACGCCACGGTGGTTTGCAGGTCGATCAACTCGTCGGACATGGCTCTTTGCTCAGGTATCGGCCCATAGCCGCAAAAGATTTTGGCATTTTACCGGCTTTCTTCTTGGCTTTCTGCTTGGCTCGCCCCTGCCCCATTCACCTCAAATTGCCTGCCGTACGGGGCTATGTTACCTTCCGGCTCCGCATTATGGACACGGCGCACGGATTGCGTTTTCCTTGATTGTCCCGAGCCCCTACACACCCTATGCAAACCGGTCACCATAAAAAACCACCCCTGCGCTGGTTGAACGTCGCCGTTCTCGGCATCCCTACGCTAGTTTCGCTCATCGCCGTACCTTGGTATGGCTTCACCCACGGTTACGATGCTTATGAATGGCTGTGGTTTTTGCTTCTCATGACTTTTTGCGAACTATCGATCACCGCTGGCTACCATCGGCTGTGGTCGCACGGCGCTTACAAGGCGCATCCGGTGCTGCGTTTCATCTACGCGCTCGGCGGCGCCTGCGCTTTGCAGAGCGATTGCCTTACCTGGGCGTCCGATCATCGCCGTCACCATTTGTACGTGGACGACACCGAGAAAGACCCTTACTGCGCCAAGCTCGGTTTCTGGTACAGCCATTTTGAATGGATGATCCGCGACTATCCCAGCACGCGCGCCGATTTGACCAACGTCAAGGATTTGCTCAAAGACCCGATTCTCGTGTGGCAGCGCAAGCACTACCTGGCGCTGCTCTTGGTGATGAACGTGGGCGTGCCGGTGCTGCTTGGCTGGTGGCACGGCAATATCTGGGGCAGTTTTTTACTCGCCGGTTTTTTACGGCTGACCTTGAGCCAGCACTTCACCTACCTCATCAATTCCGCCGCTCATGCCTGGGGCAAGCGTACTTACGATCCACAACAGACCGCGCGCGATAACTGGGTTATCGCGCTGCTCACCTTTGGCGAGGGTTATCACAATTACCACCACACCTTCGCCTGGGATTATCGCAACGGCGTGCGCTGGTATCACTACGACCCCACCAAGTGGCTGATCAAATGCTGTGCCTGGCTGCGTTTGGCGCGCGATTTGCGCAGTTGTTCTTCTTATCGCATCGAGATGACGCGCATCGCGGTGCAGTATCAGCAGGCGCTCTTGCGCTGCGAGGCTTTGCAAGACGAAGCCGGCACCTGGAAGGAAAAACTCGAGAGCGAATACGCCAAACTGGTCGCCGCGCTCAACGCCTGGTCCGACACGCGCCACGCCTGGCTGCAAGCCAAATCCGCCGCGCTCAGCCAGGAACTGCAACAGGAACTTGACGCGCTCAAGGCGCGTTACAAACAGCTCAAGCAGCAATTGCAATGTCACCAGAGCGAATGGCGCACGCTATTGGAACATTTGGGCGGTTTGCATCTGGCGCGCGCCTGAGCGGAGATAACTTAAGAGGATAGCCGATGAACGACGCTGATCTGTACCGCAAAGTCCGCTGGCGCTTGCTGCCGTATTTGCTGCTGCTGTACGTGGTGGCCTGGTTCGACCGCGTCAACATTGGCTTCGCCGCCTTGCAGATGAACGCGCAACTGGAATTCAGCGCGGAAGTGTACGGTTTTGGCGCGGGTATTTTTTTCATCGGTTACGCCTTGTTCGAGGTGCCGAGCAACTTGATTCTCGCCAAAGTGGGCGCGCGGCTGTGGATTGGCCGCATCATGGTTACCTGGGGCATCTTGTCGGTGGCGATGATGTTCACCCAGGGGCCGCTGAGTTTTTATGTGCTGCGCTTTTTGCTGGGGATCGCCGAGGCGGGTTTTTTACCTGGCATTCTGTTTTATCTGGGCGCCTGGTTCCCGCGCGCTGAGCGGGCGCGCGCCGTGTCCTGGTTCATGATGGCGATTCCCTTGTCCACCGTGTTTGGCGGGCCGATCGCCGGTTTGCTGCTGGGCCTGGACGGCTGGCATGGCTTGCGCGGCTGGCAGTGGCTGTTCGTGCTCGAAGGGATACCGGCGATCTTGCTTGGCATCACCACTTGGCTCTGGCTGCCCAATGCGCCGCATGAGGCGAAATTTTTGTCGGCGGCACAGGCGCAACGTATCGAACAGCGCATTGCCAGTGAGGACGCCAGCAGCGCGCAGCGCCCCAAGGCGGATCTGCGGGGCGCCTTGACCATGCCCACGGTATGGCTCTTGGCGCTGGTGCTGTTCGCGTGCCAGTGCGGCAGTTATGGACTGACTTTGTGGATTCCGCAGATCGTGCGCGGCATTTCCGGCGCCGGCGATCTGACGGTAGGTTTCATTTCCGCGCTGCCCTACATCGCGGCGGCCTGGGCGATGCTTGCCGTTGGCGCCAGTTCCGACCGCAGCGGCGAACGCTTTTTGCATGTGGCCGTGCCCAGTTTCATCGGCGCGGCCGGCTTCGCGGCCAGCGCCTTTTTGCTGACGCCGGTGCCAGGCATGATTGCGCTGACTGTCGCCGCCATGGGCGATTTGAGCACCCGCGGCCCGTTCTGGGCGCTGCCGCCACGTTTGCTCAGCGGCAGCGCGCTGGCGGCGGGCATCGCGCTGATCAACACCATGGCCTCGCTGGGCGGTTTCGTTGGCCCCTATGCGGTGGGCTATCTGCGCGATCTCAGCGGCGGCTTTACCATGCCCTTGATGATGCTGGCGGGCCTCTTGGTACTGGCGGGCGCCTTGACGCTACAGTTGCGCCGGGAGCCGTTATTGCGCGGTGTGGATTGACTACATCGCCTGCTCGATGCGCCGCTGCAATTCTTCGGGCGACAAGGTTTCG
>JAITMI010000100.1 GCA_031277435.1 Pseudomonadales bacterium | reverse complement strand
ATCGAATCGTTCAAGGCATAGCGTGTCATTTGGACTCCTTTTTGTTCAAAGGAGTTTAGCAAATTCATGAAAAATCAAATACCTAAAGGGATTGGTTCAGAATGAGGACACGCCCTAGTCATGGCGTTCTCCCAGCCAAAACGCGGGAAAAGTGTAACACGTGAAACCGTATTTCATGAGGGGTGTGAAGCCGGACGCTAGATTGCAACGTCAAAACTGGCAAACACACCCACCCACGAAGACACGCCCGTAGGGGCGAAAATTTTTCGCCCCTACAGTCGCGGCATATGCGTAATGGCGAAAAATAAAACCTGATATCTCCTCACAAATTTCCCGAAACTCATTGACGGCGCTAAGTAAGCGCCGCTGGGTTTACTCCGTGCTTGCTTGCGGCAAAAGCCGCAATTCTTGATCGGCCAGTGCGCTTAGCAACATGCGTCCGTTAGGCCCTACACGGAATTGGCCGAATTTGGCGTTTTCATATAAATCCGCCGTGCCTTCCTGAAAATAAAACGCATCCGAGCCGATGAACCAGCGGCCTGATTTGGCGCGTATTTGCAGCAGGATTTGATCTGGCGCCGCTACGGTGTTGGCGGGGACCAGGGTTTGCAGAGTCGCAACCGAGCGTTCATCCACATTGGCGAGCGCGAGGCTGGGGCCGCTGGCGTATTCGGGGTCAGGCAGATTGCGGGTATCAAAAGCCAGCCTCATGTAGTCGCCTTGCAGGAGCGAGCGTGGGTCGGCTGGCGCTAGCGCCAAGTAGATCACGCGGCCTTCGCGCAGCAGGCGTTCCGCGCTGATGATTGCTTGACCGGCTATACCAATACTGGCGAGCGCGCCCAAGAGGATGAACAGCGCCGCGCCGCTGGTGAAGCGTGGCATGGTGAAAACAGCCGTGGCGCGCTGGCGGCTCAAGAGCAGCGCCAGAGCCAAGGCTACGCCCAGCGTCATCAAGAAATAGCCTTTTTGCGCCAGCGGCCAGACTAACGAGTAATAAAACGTGCTGAGTATCCACACGATCGCGACGCTGGCCGCTACGGCGAGCGTGTGCGCGCCCGCGAGTAGCGCGGCGGCGATAAGAGCAAGCGCGGCGCCCAAGGTTGGGGCGTACCAGCTCAAGAGTATGGCGCAGGCGGCTACGGCGAAGGCGGGCGGTTTGCGTAGTTCGGGCCGGCGCCATAGCAGGAAGGCCGCGCTGAGGCTGGCGCAGGCGATTGATAGCGCCGTGTTACTCCAGCGCGCGAAGAATAATGAGTCAAAATCGTCCAGTACGCCCGCGCCGATGAGGAAAGGCCGCCCGGCGAACAGCATCAGCGCCAAGAGCCCCGCTACGCTCCAGCCCATGAAAAAATCGCGCGCGCGCCCCAGCGCGTCCTGGCGTGGCGTAAGCACGAGCAAGATCACCGCGCCAGCCACTACGATCAAATTCAAGAAATTTATTCCAAAACTAATGAAGTCGTCGAAACTAAAAAACGATGCACGCGCGAAAATTGAGAAAATAAACGCTGGCAAGGCGGCGAAACCGCACAGCAAGCGTACCCAGCGCGGTGGCGTCAAATACGCGGCGAGCGTCGCCAGCGCGGCCAGGGCAAAACCAATTTCTTCCACGAAACCGTCCAGCATGGCGATGCCGACCAAGGCCGCGCCTAGCGTGAGCACGATGAGGCCGCACAGTTGGCGAAACCCCAGCGGAGCGCCGCCGCGCAAAAGGAGAATGCCCGCCCCGGCGCTCACCATGCCAACGCCGCTGATCAGCCCTGGCCCCGCGAATGCGCTGTCGAATACCGCGACCACTAAAAACACCAGCAGGGGCGCGGCGGTCAACAGCGCGCCGAAGCCGGACAAGGCGACCAGCGGCCATGAAATGCCGTCCTGGCCCGCCGCACTGCTCCGCGCTGGCGCAAAATGGCCGTGCGCCATGCGCAATAAAACAATGCTGCCGCCAACGATGAACGCGGCGATCAAGCCCACCAGCAAGCCGTCGCTGGAGGCATTGAACAGGGCGTCGCCGATGTGCGCGATCAACAGGGTATCGATGGCCGCGACGGTCAAGGTCAAGAGGCCAAATTCCAAAGGGCGCGAACGCAATAAAGCCAGCGCTGCCGCGCTCAGCAGCGCCAGGATTAAGAGGAATGATCCGGTATCTTCCGTGAAAAATACCACCAGATCGGTGACCACCACCCACGCCAGCGCGCCAGCGACCGCCAAGCGGAACGCCCAGTCAACATTGCCAAGCAGCGCGCGCAGCGGCGCGATTGGCGCCAGCACAAGCGCGAGCGCGAAGCTCAATAGCCAGAGCGTTCCAAAATTGGCGATATCGAGGCCGCCGCGCTGCTGAAACTGCCAGAGCACAATGGCGGCGCTGGCAACCACCGCCCACAACAGCCACGGCGCGCCATGCCGCGCCGCCAACGCGAAAGGCAGCGCCAGCAGGGTCCATAACGCGAACAGTTGCCAGGCATCAGCGCCGCTTGGGTAAACCTGCCCGAGCAGCGCCAACAGCCCGCCGCTCAGCGCGGTAGCCAACAGCAGCGCCGGTATCCGCGCGCGCGGCGCTACCGTGGCGGTAACGATGCTCAAAAGCAGCAGGCCACCAACCAGGCCCAGCCGCGTCAAGCGGTGGAGCGCGGACCAGTTGGCGGCGATCCAGCACAAGAGCCCGAAGGCAAACAGGGCCGCCGCGCTGATCGTGCTCAATAGCCGCAAGGTCCGCGCCGCGATAAGGGGCTGTGTTGCAGAGGTGTCGATGGCATTCATGGGCGGTGAGGAGGAAGTAAAAACACTTGGCATTATTTCACGAAGGGGACTTGCTGGCGCTGTGTATATAAATGCCCGCTGCCTGGGCTTGTCGCGAAGCCGGGGCGCGGCATTGGGGTGGCTGCGCCCCATCCCCGCCTTCCCCCGTGAACGGGGGAAGGAGTTGGCGGGCGCATGGGTTACAGCTTCCGCCCTGCTTTGCTCTTGCGGGAACCGGCAGGC
>JAITMI010000063.1 GCA_031277435.1 Pseudomonadales bacterium | reverse complement strand
GGCGGCGGTTTATCTCTATCTGCATGGCAACTCGGAAACGCTCGCCAACCGCGCCGAGCGGCTGGCGTTTTTGACGCAGCACGGCGCGGGAGTGTTGGCGCTGAGCTGGCGCGGCTATGGCGGCTCCAGCGGTGCGCCTACGAAAGAGGGTTTGCAGCGCGATGCCTTGGCGGCGTATGAATGGCTGAGCGCGCGCGTTGCTTCAAGGCGCATCATCGTGTTCGGCGAGTCGCTGGGTACCGCGATGGCGCTGGAATTGGCGGCGGAGCGGGAAACGGCGGCGCTGGTGCTTGATTCCGCTTACACCTCGATCGCGGAGGTGGCGCGGCATGATTATCCGTGGTTGCCGGTTGATCTTCTGTTACGTGATCGTTTTGACAATCTCACATTGGCGCCAAAACTCAGCGTTCCAGTACGCGCCATGCACTGCCGGGATGATTATGTGGTGCCTTACGCTTTGGGGCTGAAGCTGTTCGAGGCTATTGGCGGCGGCGACAAAACCCTCACCACCGTCGAGCGCCGCTGCCATGTGCCCAATGTGGTAGCTCTGGAACCTGCCTTGCGGGAGTTGGAGGCGCGTGTGAGGCTTACAAATACGCTTCCAGCAAAATAGCCTGCCCCGATAAGGTATAGTCGCGCAGCGCCGCGGGCATCAGCACGGTGTCGCCCAGTTTGAATTCATGGCGCGCCGTTCCGCTATCGATACTGAAATGGCCCGCGACGCAAACATAAATGCGGAAGGAAGCGCCGCTGTGCGCGACCGGCAGCGTACCGTCGAGCGGCAAATAATTGCAGGTGAAATACGGCGATTCGGTGAGGCAATTAGGCTGGTTGGCGTTTCTCGTGTACGCGCGCCGCGCCTCCACCACCTGATAATTCATGGCTTCCAAGGCTTGTTCCAGATGCAGTTCGCGGCGCTGGCCTTGGGCGTCCACGCGGTCCCAATCATAAACGCGGTAAGTGATATCGGAAGTCTGCTGTATTTCCGCCAGCAATACGCCGGCACCGATGGAATGAATGGTGCCAGGGTCCAGAAAAAATACGGCGCCAGTTTCGGCGGGAAATTCTTGCACGATGTCGCGCAAGGTATTGTTGTTCAAATGCTCAAGATATTGCGCGGCATTGCTGTTGTTTTTGAAGCCGGCGATGAGCCGCGCGTTCTCCTCCGACTCCATCACGTACCAGAGTTCAGGTTTGCCCAGGCAGTTGTGGCGCTTACGCGCCAGCGCGTCGTTAGGGTGTACTTGAATGGACAGATCGCTGCGCGCGTCGATGAATTTGACCAGCAAGGGAAACTCAGCGCCAAAACGCCGGTAAACCTCCGCGCCCAAAATTGCTTGTGGATCTGGTTCCAAAATCGCGTGCAGCGAACGGCCTTGCCAGGCGCCATTATTGACCACGCTGATCGAGCCCGGTACCGCCGATAATTCCCAGCTTTCTCCCGCCGTACTTGCGCGCGGCAAGGGTTTGCCGAGCCTGCTGCGCAGCTTGTCGCCGCCCCAGGCGCAGGGTTTGAGAATGGGCGCAAAAGTCAGAGGATAAAAGGTCATTAGCGCGTCAGGCCCCGTCTTGCGTGATGGCCTGTTTGAGTGCTTGCGCCTGGCTTTTGTGCATGACGAGCACGGCATCGGCGGTTTCCACCACCACCACGTCGTCGAGGCCCAGCACCGCGACATAACGGCTTTCGGCGCGGATGAGGCTGTTATGCGTGTTCGCGGTAAATACGTCGCCGCGCAGAACATTGTCTTGTGCATCCTTATCCGCGATCCGCCACAGCGCATCCCAGGAGCCGACATCGCTCCAGCCAAGCTCGGCGCGCACCACGGCGGCGGCGCTGGTTTCTTGCATCACCGCGTAATCGATGGATTCAGAAGGGCAGGCTTGAAAACTGCGCGCCTCGGGGTGAATGCCGGCTTGATCCACGCTGCGCTCTGCCCAGGCTTGAGAGACTGCGCTGAAAATAGCGGGCCGATAATGGCGCAATTGTTCCAGATAAAGCGCCGGCTGAAATAAAAACATGCCGCTGTTCCAGACATATTCGCCGCTGTCGAGATAGTTTTGCGCGGTATTTTGATCCGGTTTTTCCACGAATTCGGCGATTTGGAATACCCCTTCTTGCGCATCAAGCGGCGCGCCGGCCTTGATGTAGCCGTAGCCGGTTTCCGCTTGCGTAGGGGTGATGCCGAAGGTCACCAGCTTGCCCGCCAGGGCGGCATGAGCGGCACGGCGCACCGCGTGCTGGAACGCGGCTTGATCGCGGATCACATGATCCGCGGGTAATACCAGCATCAGCGCCTCAGCGGCGTCGCACAGGTGCAGCGCGGCCAGCGCGATCGCGGGCGCGGTATTACGGCCAAGCGGTTCCAGATAGACGGCAAGCGGTTCTTGACCGATAGCCTGGCATTGCTCGCGAATCATGGCCTGATGCGCCTGATTGCAGATCAAAAGCGGCGCGCTTACCGTAAGCTCGCCATCTTGCAAGGCGGCGGCGCGCAACAGGGTTTCTTGCAGCAAGCTATGCGCGCTGGTCAGCGGCAACAATTGTTTGGGGCGCGCAAGGCGCGAGGCTGGCCACAGCCGGGTTCCGGCGCCGCCACAAAGAATTACGGGATAAAGCGTTGGCAACTCAAAAGTCCTCTCGGCAACCGGCCAAGGGCGCGATTGTAGCGCGTCAAGCGTGTTGACGCGCGGCTGGGCTCAAGTGGCCAAAAGCTCGTGTTGCTCCAGATAGGCGATGAGTGCCGCCACGCATTCGTCCACCGTCAGCTTGGAAGTATCCAGGCGAATTTGCGGGCGCTCTGGTACTTCGTAGGGCGAATCGATGCCGGTGAATTCCGCGATGGCGCCGGCCCTGGCTTTTTTATAGAGGCCCTTGGGGTCGCGCTGTTCGCAGACGGACAGCGGCGCGTCCATGTAGACCTCGATGAATTCTCCTTCCGGGAAAAGTTGGCGCACCATGCGCCGATCCTTGGTGAAGGGCGAAATAAAGGCGCAGAGCACGATCAGCCCGGCGTCGGTGAAAAGCTTGCTCACTTCACCGATACGGCGAATGTTCTCCACCCGATCCGGTGCGCTGAAGCCCAAATCCTTGTTGAGCCCTTGCCGTAGATTGTCGCCGTCCAAGAGAAAAGTGTGATACCCGCGCTGATGCAAGGCCAAATCCAGCGCGTTGGCGATGGTGGATTTGCCGGAGCCGCTGAGCCCGGTAAACCACAGCAAACAGGGCCGCTGACGCTTCAGAGCGGCGCGCTGTGCGCGGGAAATTTTGTGTTCATGCCAAAGGGTGTGCTGGGTCAAGCGTCATGTTCCTGCCGTGGATCGGAAGCGAATCTTAGCCGTAAGTGACGCAAGATTGAAAAGAAAAGCGCGAAGTTGGGGGAATGCGTACCGCGTGCACAGCGCCAAGCCCTACCCATGGTGCTATCGCTTCTGAAAATGGCGCTGGTGATCTGTATCCCGTTTCTCTTGGTGATTGGCACTTACGATTTGAAAAATGTGGTTACCGTAAGCGTCGTGATGTTCGCGCTATTTTTTGTGGACTTTTGGTTCCAGCTTGCGCGCTGGGTAGATAGCACGCTTCTTGATGCGCTCTACGGATCAGGATACTTCAGGTCTGGGGGCGAATTTCTCCCGAAGTATACAGATGTCAATCCGTGGTTCACGTCCATAGATAATCTGAGCAACGGTCGTACCGATTCCATAAATAGGGTTTTGGAGTATGTCATGGGTGCGATGTTCACCGTATTGCCTTCTGCTTGGGTGGCGGCGCTGAGTTGGGTTGGTATTCGAGCTGGAACCATTATAGACGGGGTTACGAACGGCACATCTGCTGCCGCAGGAGCTGGCGGCAAAGGACCGGCAGTTGTAGGAGAGGTTGTTACAACGGTAGCTACTGCTGGAGCCGGAAAGGCGGCGACTACGGGGATGAAGGCAGCACAGATAGGAGGGAAAATGCTGAAATCGTGAAGGAACCAGAAAACTGAGTCTAATTTTTTGATTAAAAATGTCCCTGTTCCAGCCATTTCAAACCGCATGGAGGTTTCTATCGAAACGTCTCCCCATCCTCGATCCTCAACGCGGCACGCAAGTGCATCACGTGAAAGTAACCGTGGAACGGGTGGGATCAAGCGGAGATCAAAGTTTTTCTACTATCTCTCCGGTGGCGGAGTAGTAGCCATAACCAGCATAGCCATTACGCAGCCCGCCGCTAAGCGGAAGGTTATTTGGCTCCGGCTGATTCCTAGCGGCTATGCCAAATGCGGTCAACAACACAGGCAGAAACATAGGCATCAATATCAGCAACACCGTCGCTAGAGTCATCACAACCTCCAAACAAATAAACACGGTGGTGATCGCTATTTTGAGGATCATCAGCATGATTTTGCTCATCAGGCCGGGGTTCCAGCCTTTCGCCTGCAGCCAATCCAGGCCGCGTCGATCCAACCCCCACATGTAGACGGTGGCGCGGCGAAAAAGCGCTGGTTGTGGCGTTTGCTCCGCTACAGCAGTGCCGTCGCCATCGGGCGCGGGAAGCGGCGCAGTGAGTTTTCCGGTTTCCATGTTCTGTATCTCGTTGTTGTTCTGTGTAGCAGGGTAACTGTTTTTGGCTTGTTCCAGTGATCGAACTTGTTGGCTTGGTCCAGATACCCATGTTCCTTAATAGTTTGCGCCCATTCCGCCCAAAATCAAAG
>JAITMI010000034.1 GCA_031277435.1 Pseudomonadales bacterium | reverse complement strand
ATGCTGGACAGGTGGTATATCGACCATGCAGTGGATATTCGCGCCGCGCAAAATCGCTTCAGCATGTTCGGCGGCGGCACTTACGCGAAAACCAAGAATGACTTTGCGCAACAGCAAGGTCAAGGCTTCGCGTTTGAGATACTGGAAGAATTGGCGAAGCCGGATAATCAGTCTGACTCATCATTCCGAAATGATCTTGCGACGCTGAAGGACATGTGGCTCGAAAAATTGACCCAACAAAAATTATATTGAGTTGATCTCATCAAAGTACCCATTATGAAAGGTCATCTTTACCAAATCACGGTGGCGCATGTGGAAGACCCCAAGGGTAATCCCGTGCATAAGGCGCCTTTGTCTTTCGCCGTGAAAAACCATGATGATCTTTTCGACATCGTGGCAAAAGTGAAAGCCAAGCACTTGTTTGAAGAACAGGAGGCTGAGGCTTTCGCCATTGGTCTGAAGCTGTTCCGCGAAGTCATGTTGCGGCACCGCGGCAGTGAGGTATTCGCCAAACTGAATCCGCATTTCAGCGAGTTCATGAAGGAGTTCAAGCAGCGCTGAGCCAAGGCTTACGCTGCTTTTATTTATGATTTTTTTTCCTCTCATTCCACTTACGCGGTTGCATGATGGTTTTCGCCAGGTTTTTACGCTCGATGGCATCGACTATCTACTCTTGCAACACGCGGGCAAGCGTTATCTCTTGGAAAACGACTGCCCGCACGCCGCTTATCCGATGCACGAGGGGAAAATTCTGGGCCATGCGCTGCGCTGCCCGATGCACGGTTATCTGTTTGATCTCGATACTGGCGCCTGCACGTACTACACCGAAGGCCCCTGCCACGCGCTGCGGCGTTTGGACCTGGTGGAGCGGGATGGTCATTTGGGCCTGTGGCGCTGAAAAACCGCGCACGAAACCTATCAATAACGCTTGCCGAACCGAACTGTCCGTCTCGGCATTTTCCACGAAAATCCCCCGGTTTTTGCCCTTTTGGGGCTGACCTTCGCCAGTTTCCGCGCTAGTCTACGCGCCTCACCACGAGAGCGGCCCGCACGCGGACCCTTTCCATCGCCATCAATTCACGGGAGACAAATCATGCAGCTTCACCATCACCGCGCCGCTCTGCTGCGCACCACCCTTGCCGCCGCGCTGGCCGCGGCCTGCGCCACGCCCGCGCTGGCGCACCACGGTATTGGTTTGTTTCAGCCTGAGATCGACAAAAGCTGGTCCGGCACGCTCACCAAGATGAACCTGGTGAACCCGCACTCTTACATGGAACTTGAAGTGATCGGCGACGACGGCCAGCCGATGACCATGCGCTGCGAAATGCGCGCCGCCACGCTGATCCGCCGCTCCGGCTGGTCCACCGAAATGTTCGTAGTGGGCTCGCATATCGAAGTGCAAGGCCACCCGCACCGCGATGACCCGAGCGCCTGCTACATCGAAAGTTTCACCATCGGCGAACAGACCATCAACCGCAACGACCAGCTCTCCACCACCGCGCCGGTCGATACCTCCAACCGCGCGGCGCGCCTCGATTCCGGCGAACCGAACATCAGCGGCGACTGGGCCGTGGAACAATTGGTGTTGACCATTCCGCCCAGCGGCGGCCACGGCGACATGGTGCCCAAGAGCCTGATCGAGGAATACGCCGCCGGCGACATCACGCTGCAACAAATCCGCGCCCTCAACCCCTCCGCGCGCGCCCAATACACCGAACGTGGCCGCGCCGAAGCCGATGCCTTCCAGATGTGGACGGTGGCGGACAACCCGCGCCTGTCCTGCAAGCCCACCAGCATCATTTATGACTGGACCTTCGACTGGCCGGTGAACCGCGTCACTCAAACCACCACCGCCGAGGGCGAAAAAGTCATCGACATGGATTATGGCCTGTTCAGCAACACCCGCCGCATTCACATGGACATGGCGGAACATCCGGCCAACATTGAGCCGAGCAATACCGGTCATTCCATTGGCCACTGGGAAGGCGACACGCTGGTGGTCGATACCGTAGGCTTCGAAGCCGGCGTGCTCAGCCCGCCGACGCGCAACAGCGATCAAATGCACGTAGAGGAACGCTTCACCCTCGACCCTGCAACCTTCGCGCTGCGCCGCGAATTCACCGTCACCGATCCCGTCTACCTCACCGCGCCTTATGCCGGCGCCGACACGGTACTGCTTTCCGAAGTGCCCTTCGAGCGTCACCCCTGCGAGGAAATGACGCCGGAGTTCATCGCCGAAATGGCCCGCCAGGCCGAAGCGGAGGCCGCCGCCGCTGCCGCACAAGAGCAATAAGCCCAAAACCTGGCGCCACCAAAGGCCACCTTCGGGTGGCCTTTTGTTTTACGCGGAAATTATTCCTTTCCCCTGCCGTGCAATCGGAGTAGTCTCCCCTCACACCCCACCACTCGGATTCCTCCCATGTCCTCCTTTGTGCGCTCGTCCGCCTTGGCGGTAACAGTGGTTTTATCGTTCGGCGCCAGCTCTGGCGCGCTGGCGGAGCGCCCCGTGTGGACGCCAATCGCGGAACTTCTGGTCGGCAGTCTCGGCAAATCCGACCCGCAGCGCCTGTCGGACGTGATGACGCGCTGCACCGCGCTATCGATGACCCTGTCGGGCCTGACCGCCGACTTCTCCGAAGAAATGGCCCAGCTCTACCGCAGCCAGGCCAATCGCTTCATCGAACACAGCTTGCGCATCGACTCGATGGACCACAAACAGCGCACCGGCCGCGAACCCGACATGGCGGTTCTGGAAGCCGCCACGCTGGCCGAACTGCAAACCCTGATGCTCGGCTATGGCGAATGGATGGACCAAAACATCCTCGACGGCGGCTCGCTGTTCGACAAGGAAATCGAGCTGGAAATGGAAAGCTGTCAGCTCGCTACCCGCCTCGTCAGCCAATTGCCGATGGCGATAAATGAATATCCGGTACAAGAAGAAGAGGAAGAAGACTAAGCGTTCTTCTTACAACACCGGCCTTCTGCTTTGCCTCCACTGCGTTTCCCGCTCATAAGCGGCGGCCAGCGCCAGCACCTGCGTTTCGGCGAAATTCGCGCCGACGATCTGCAAGCCAATCGGCAGTCCCGCGCTGGAAAAGCCGCAAGGAATGGAAATCGCCGGCAAGCCGAACACATCGAAAGCTCCCGCATTGGCGCCCGCGCCGCCACCGCCGCCTTCGGACAATAAAGGCGCTGGGGTGCGCATCATCGGCGTAATCAATAAATCGATATCCTGAAACACGCCGCCAATCGACTGCCGCAATAAATCCACCTCGCGCCGCGCTTCTACGTAATCTTGCGCCGGCGCGTTGGCGTAGCGCTCCAGCGAGGCGCGCGTGCTGGGGTGATATTTTTCCGGCTCGCGCGAAAAATACGGCAGGTGGTAGGCATAGGCCTCCGGCCCCCACAAGCGGGCGCCATTGGTTGCTTGCGGCAGGGTGACATCCTGCGTGCCCGCGGTGAGCGAGCGTAAGACCTCGATGGCCTGATTCAGCGCGCTTTCCACTTCTGGATCGAGATTCTCAAAATACGCGCCGCGCACGATGCCGAGGCGCAAACCGGCGGTATTCATGTCCAGCGCGAAGGTGTAATCCGGCACTTCGCGCTGGCTGGTGGTGGGCTCCAGGGGATCGTAACCGGCGATGAGGGTCAACAGCAGCGCGGCATCCTGCACGCTTTTGGCCATCGGCCCTACGTGATCCAAAGTCCACGACAGCGTGATGACGCCGCG
>JAITMI010000209.1 GCA_031277435.1 Pseudomonadales bacterium | reverse complement strand
CGATTCCAGTTGCGCCCGGATTTCCAGCTAGTGGGGCTTGAGATACTGCGGCAGTTCACCGACCGTCATGCCGTCGATGCCCGGCGCGCCTTTGTTTTGGCGCACTTGCCGAGCGGGTCTTTGACATAGAAACGGCGAACGCCCCACGGCTCATTGGCAGGGCCGTACTCCAAAGGAATCTTGGCTTTCTTGACACGGTGCAATGCCTCATCAAGATCGTCCACCTCAATGGACAGATCGGGTACCGGCGTATCGGAGCCACCTTCGCTTGCGAGGCTGACCTGTACCGCCATTTTGGCGGAGCCTGCATATGTACGAATCCAGCCATGATCCATGACAAGTTCAAGGCCAAGAATGGCCCGATAAAACTCATCCACCGCAGATGGTTCGGTCGTGGAAATGTTGGCGATGATTCGATTGACTTTCATATGGGTTTCAGAAGTTGTGGCTGTGCACCCTAACGGATATGAGTTGAGCGGCTCGCGTCAGCGAGTCCGTTCGAACGGGTTAGGCAAAAAATAGTGTTCTGGGTAGAAAGTTTGACCATCAAACAAAGGTGGCCCAGCGCGCGATAGACTGTCCAGAAATTCTCCAATTCTGCTCAAACTCAGACGATATTCAGGCAGTGCATTCTGAATTCTAATGGCATTCACAAAGAACCATGCGGTAGCGAGCCTACACTGAACAAGATGATTCCAGTATAGGGTCGAAAATATCCAACTACATATATGAGACGGATCGTCTTCAATATTTGGCAAATCCTTGATGAAGTTTAGCCACCCTTCCCTGTCAAGAAATATGCAATCTCCAATATCGAGTACCGACGAGACTCTTTTGTTGATGTCTACGATAGATTCTGGTTGCAGTGTAAACGCTCTCATCTCTGCTTCCTGTCGGATTTCATACCACAACGTCTCTAACCGTTTACAAATATCAAGCGGGCTGAGATTTGGAGAAAGCAATCTATGATGCTCCACCACGGCTATAGGCATAAAGGGAGTTTCGTTTAACGATATTGGCATGATTCCGTAACTCTTCAGCCTAACGCCAATTAGCCGACTAAGTTTGAAAAAGGTGATGTCGCCTGACTTATAGGCATCGTCAATATTACCCTTAGGTACAATGGCGCTTACTTAGCGTCGTCAAGGAATTGATCGAGCAGCTTCCCCGTCCCCCAGTGTTTTGCGGGGCGCTTGCGCGCAGGAAGCGCGCACGCGAGGCCCCAGGGATGGGTTCACGCCGTCCCCGCAAAGCACTGGGGGGCGGGGAAGCTGCGGGTGCTAAAAAACCCAAAAACCAAAAGCCAAAATCAACCAGGCTCAGCAACCTTATCCAACGCCTCCCCCAAATACGTTACTGTCCGTTCAATATTCTCCAACTTATCCAAGCCAAACAGCCCCACACGGAAAGTGCGGAAATCCGCCGCTTCGTCGCACATCAGGGGCACGCCTGCGGCGGTTTGGAAACCATAGCGGGCGAATTTGCTGCTGTTGTGGATGTCGGGGTCAGTGGTGTAGCTCACCACTACGCCGGGCGCGGTGAAACCAAGCGCGGCCAAACTCTTGTAGCCCTTGCTGGCGATCATGGCGCGGGCGCGGCGGCCTAATTCCAACTGTGCGTTCTTTAATTTATCGAAACCGATGGCTTGCGCCTCCTGCATCGCCGTGTGGAACTGGCGCAGCGCGTCGGTGGGCAGGGTGGCGTGATAGGCATGGCCGCCGTTCTCGTAAGCCTGCATGATCTGCCTCCATTTTTTCAAATCCATCGCAAAACTGCTGCTTTGCGTCTCGGCCAACAGCGCCTCCGCGCGCGGCGACAACATCACCAGCGCCGCGCAAGGCGACGCACTCCAGCCTTTTTGCGGCGCGCTGATCAACACATCCACGCCCAAGGCTTGCATATCCACCCACACCGTACCCGAAGCAATGCAATCGAGCACGAAAATGCCGCCCACCGCGTGCGTGGCCAGCGCCACCTCCTTGAGATAATCATCCGGCAAGATCACCCCAGCGGCGGTTTCCACATGCGGCGCGAATACCAGCGCCGGTTTTTCCTTGGCGATGGTAGCGACCACCTGCTCAATTGGCGCTGGCGCGTAAGCCGGATTGGGGCCGCTTTCCATCGGCGCCGCTTTCATTACCGTTTCATGCGCGGGAATACGGGCCGCGGCGAAAATCTGGCTCCAGCGATAACTGAAAAACCCGTTACGGATCACCAGCACCCGCTTATCTTGCGCGAACTGCCGTGCCACCGCCTCCATGCCATAAGTGCCGCCGCCCGGCACTACCGCCACCGCGCTGGCCTGATACACCTCGCGCAGCGTCGCGGAAATGTCGCGCATGATGGCCTGAAAACGCCGCGACATGTGGTTGAGTGAACGGTCGGTAAAGACCACGGAATATTCCAGCAGGCCGTCGGGGTCGATGTCATTGCGCAGAGCGGTCATAAGGCGCCTCGTATGGTTGAATTAACGGTTGATAAATGGCTGATAAATAAATAGCTGAATGATCGAGCTAATAAAAAATTCAGTGGTTCCAGGGTGGCAGTTTCTTCGGCGCCAGCGTGTGCTCAAGGCGCGCGTAACGCGGCAGGCCATCGGCGTAGGGGGGATAATCCTCGCCTTGAATCAAAGGCGCGAAATACTCCCGCGCCAAGGCGGTGATGCCGAAACCGTCGTCGCTGATGAAATCGCGCGGCATTTTCTTCTCCACGTTGGCCACCTCGCTCAACTTCGCCTCGGCTATCGACCAGCGGTAAGGATTGCTGCTTTCGCGCACAATGATCGGCAGCACCGCGTTCTTGCCCGCCAGCGCGAATTCCACCGCCGCCTTGCCCACGGCGTAGGCTTGTTCCACGTCGGTTTTCGAGGCGATGTGGCGGGCGGCGCGCTGTAGATAATCCGGCACCGCCCAGTGATATTTGTAGCCAAGCTCGGCCTTGATTTGCGCCGCCAGAAACGGCGCCACGCCGCCGAGCTGGGTGTGGCCAAAGGCATCCTTGCCGCCCGCGTCGGCGAGAAAAGTGCCGTCGGCGTAATGCGCGCCCTCGCTCACCACGATGGCGCAATAGCCGTAGCGCTCTACGCAGCTTTTTACTTTCGCCAGAAACGCGGGTTTATCGAAGGGAATTTCGGGGAACACGATAATGTGCGGCGCGTCGCCTTCGTGTTCAGCGGCCAGTCCCGCGGCGCCCGCGATCCAGCCGGCATGACGGCCCATCACTTCCATCACGAATACCTTGGTGGAACTTTCGCTCATCGAGGCCACGTCGAGCCCCGCCTCGCGGATCGACACCGCGATGTACTTGGCCACCGAGCCGAAACCGGGGCAGGTGTCGGTAAGCGGCAGGTCGTTGTCCACGGTTTTGGGAATGCCGATGCAGGTGATGGGAAAATTCATTTCTTGACTGAATTGCGCGACTTTGTTGGCGGTGTCCTGCGAATCGCCGCCGCCGTTATAGAAGAAATAGCCGATGTCGTGCGCCTTGAATACCTCCAGCAAGCGTTCGTATTCGGCGCGGTTTTGCTCGATTCCCTTGAGCTTGTAACGGCAGGAACCGAAAGCGCCGGCGGGGGTGTGGCGCAGCATGGCGATGGTGGCGTCGCTGACGGCGCTTGTGTCGATCAACTCCTCGCGCAGCGCGCCGATGATGCCGTTACGGCCAGCGTAGACCGTGCCCAGCGCGGGATGCTGGCGCGCGGTTTCGATGACGCCGCAGGCGGAAGCGTTGATGACGGCGGTGACGCCGCCGGATTGAGCGTAAAACACATTACGGGCTGACATGCACAAGGCTCCTTCGGGGTTTGCGGCATTCTACTGGATGCGTTCGCGCTTGGCATGGCAAGCAAGAGGGGCTTTTGCGACAATCGCCAAATCTTCTTTACGGCTATGGACGGACCATGCGTATACATATTCTCGGCATTTGCGGCACTTTCATGGGCTCTTTGGCGGTGCTCGCCAAGGAACTTGGCCACGGCGTGAGCGGCTCCGACCAAAACGTCTACCCGCCAATGAGCACGCAGCTTGAACAGGCGGGCATCAAACTCAGCCAAGGTTACGAGCCTGAACACATTGAGGCCGCCAAGGCGGATCTCATCGTCATCGGCAATACCTGCTCGCGCGGCAATGCGGCGGTGGAATACGTGCTTGAGCGCGGCCTGCCCTTCGTCAGCGGCCCCGCCTGGCTGGCCGAACATGTGCTGCGCGGGCGCTGGGTGCTGGCGGTGGCCGGCACGCACGGCAAAACGACGACCTCCAGCATGTTGGCCTGGATTCTCGACTATGCCGGGCTGGCGCCGGGTTACCTGATTGGCGGCGTGCCGAAAAATTTCGAGGTGTCGGCGCGGCTTGGCGGCAGCGATTTCTTCGTGATTGAGGCCGATGAATACGACAGCGCTTTTTTTGACAAGCGTTCCAAGTTCATTCATTACTTGCCGCGCACGCTGGTCATGAACAATCTCGAATTCGATCACGCCGATATTTTCCGCTCGCTGGAGGATATTCAAATTCAATTCCACCACCTGGCCAAAACCATCCCCGCCACTGGCCGCATTATCGCGCCGGCTTTCGATGGCAATCTCGACGCCGTATTCGCGCGCGGGGTGTGGAGCGAATTGGAACGCTTTGGCGATATTGGCGATGAGCGCGCCGCCTGGCAAGTGCGGCAACTCTTGGCTGACGGTTCAGCCTTGGAATTGCGGCACGGCGAGAATAGCGCGGAACTGCATTGGTCCTTATTGGGCGGCCACAATGCCTACAACGCCATCGCGGCGGCGGCGGCGGCGCTGCAGGTTGGCGTGCCGCTGCATGTCTGCGCGGAAGCCTTGAGCTGTTTCGAGGGCGTCAAACGGCGCCTGGAAACGCTCGGCGAATTCGGCGGCGTGCGCTTGTACGACGATTTCGCGCATCATCCCACCGCCATCGCCACCACGCTGGCGGGCTTGCGCGCCACCATGCAAAAAGATGGCCGCGCCGGGCGTTTGATCGCGGTGATCGAAGCGCGTTCCAATACCATGAAGATGGGTTATCACCAGAACACGTTGGCCGCGTCGCTGGCGCCGGCGGACGCGGTATTGTGGTACAAAAGCGCCGAGACTAAGCTCGATCTCGATGCCATCGCCCAGGCGGCGCCCTGCGCATTTCATGCGCTGGACGCCACCGGGGCCATTTTGGACTGGCTGTTACGCGAACTGCGCGCGGGCGATCAGGTGGTCATCATGAGCAACGGCGGCTTCGAAGGTTTGCAGCAGCGTTTGCGCGAGGCGCTGCAAGCGCGCGAACTGGCGGCGGCGGGATAAAAAGTGATGCAAGGTACCGGCACCATCGCGCTGTTTCCGCTCAATGCGGTGATCTTTCCCCGCGGGCGAATTTCGCTGCAAATTTTTGAATCGCGCTATGTTGATCTGATCCGCGAATGCCTGCGCAATGACAGCGGCTTCGGCATCGTGCTGATCGAATCCGGCAGCGAAGTGGCGGCGCGCGGCGACGAAAAACTCGACGTGCATCGCACCGGCACCTATTGCAAGGTGGTGGATTGGAACCAATTGCCCAGCGGCTTGCTTGGCATCACGGTGGAAGGGCAGGGCACTTTCCGCGTGCTGCAAACCTGGCGCGAAGCCAACCAACTGTGCCGGGCGGTGGTGAGCTTTCGCCCGCAGGATTCGGTGGCGGCGGATGCCATGGAAGTGGGCGAAGCCTTCGCTGAATATGTCGAACTCTTGCGCGGTCTGGCGCAACATCCAGCCGTCGAGGAATTGCGCTTGCACCTCAATTTTGACAATCTGCGCGAAATCGCCTGGCGCTTGAGCGAATTGCTACCGATCGGTAATCGTGAAAAACAACTGTTGCTCGACTTGGTCGATCCCATCGCGCGCTTGGAACAGATCGAGTTATTTGTCAGCGCCATGCACAAATAAACCCCGCCAACGAGGCCGCTCATGAACACATTGCTGCAAGCCCTCACCAACCCCGGCGAATTGACCGCCAATCAGTGGCTGGTTATTGTCTTTTTGCTGGCCTTGCTGCTGCCCATCGCCTGGCGGCTGTACAAGCAGGACCGGCGGCGGCAGAGCAAACCTTACGTGCCCAACATTCGTGGCCGCCTGGACGCCAAACGCGCGGCGCAGCTACGGGCGCTGAGTGAGGAGCAAAAGCAAAACCCGAGCGAAAAAACCGAGTGAATAACGCGCGCGCTCAGCCGAGCACCATGATGTTGATGAGCATGGACACCAGCACCAGCGCCACGATTACCGCCGCCAGCCAAGCCAATAGCGCCCACACGCGAAAGGCTTTGCCCTCGGGCGGGTAGAAGCCGGTTTTGTCGTATTCCCGCTGGTCGTATTCCCGCTGAGAGTTGCCGTGGTCTTGCTGTTGCTGTTCCATATTGTGTGCCGCCGCGATGAGAGTGGCGGCTATTCTACCCAAGTGTTCGCGGCGTCCGGTACCGGTCGCGCCGCCTTTTGATGTCGCGCAACAGTAAACGCCGCCCGCCTTATGACTAAAGCACGCCCCACGTTCCGCCAACTCGAAGCCTTCGTGGCGATAGCGCGCGCGTCCAGCTTTCGCGGCGCCGCCCTGCGCCTGGGGCTCAGCCAGCCGGCTCTGACGCAGCAGATCGCCGCGCTCGAAGACTTGCTCGGCGTGCAGCTTTTCGATCGCTCGCGCGGCGGCACGCTATTGGCGCCAGCGGGCCGTGAACTCTTGCCATTGGCGCGCGACATTCTGGAACAATTCCAATTACTCGACGAATTCACCCACGACAATCCCGCCGGCGATTTGGCCGGCAGCTTCCGCATGGGCGTGTCACCTTCGATCGGCCCCAATCTCTTGCCGCGCGTACTGCCCGCGTTACATGCGCGCTATCCCAACCTGCGCCTGCACATCCGCGAGGACTTGCCGCGCAATCTCGAATCCGGCCTCGACGCCGGCACTTACGACATCATCCTCACCCTGCTGCCCATGCACGCCGGGCGCAATCGCGTGCGGCCCCTGTTCGTGGAACCGCTCAAGCTGGTACTGCACAATAAACATCCCCTGCTAAAAAAAACCAAACTGCGCGCCCGCGATCTGCACCAGCAAGACGTACTCAGCATCGACGAACAACACCACCTGCACCGGCAAATCCAGCAACTTTGCGAACGCTTCGGCGCGCATCAATTGCGCCAGTACGAAGGCAATTCACTGTCATCCTTGCGCCTGATGGCAATGCTGGGCCTGGGCCTGGCGCTCTTGCCCGCGCTATTCATCACCGCCGAAATCGTCCCCGAAGACGGCATCACGGTACGCGAACTCGACGACGAAAAAATCTACCGCACCCACATCGCCGCCTGGCGCAAAAACTCCTCCGCGCGACATTTGTTCCAAAAACTCTCCTACGAAATCAAAGCCATCGCCATGGAGAATTTTGAAGGCCAGTTGTTTGAAGCCGGCGCGGATGAGGCGGTGCCGGAGACGTGGTAGGAAGGCGGGCCAGGGGTGCGCTGAGGTGGAAAAAGAAAAGGCCAGCCGCACTGGCTGGCCTTTTGAATTGGTAGCAATGGGTGGGCTCG